>DASVUW010000249.1:0-3768 GCA_036386845.1 Allosphingosinicella sp.
TGAACACGCAATCTTTGCTCGCAAAGCGCGGAAAAGGGGGTGCCGAAACTTCGCGAGGCGACAGCCCGCCGCCATCCCAGAATTCGGCTAAGCCGTTGTTTTGTAAGAAAAAGTAGGTTGAGCGTCATTCTGCTTTGGACCGACCGAAAATCGCCAAAGATCGCTCGGAATCGCCACGAATCGCCTCATTGCGCCACATCCGGCGTCGCAATGACGGTCACGGCGTCAGCAGCCCGTGCTTCTTCTTGCCCGCCGAGATCCGCACCTCGCCGGCGACCGCGATTGCGATGTCCTCGGCCGCGGGCCGCCCGTCGACCCGCGCCCCGCCCTGGGCGATCAGCCGGCGGGCCTCGTTCCTGGACGCGCACAGCCCGAGGCCGATGAGCGCGTCGACCAGCGAAATCTCGCCCTCGACGTTCAGAGTCGGCAATCCTTCGCCCGCCGAGCCCTCCTCGAACGTCTTGCGCGCCGTCTCAGCCGCCTCCCGCGCCGATTCCTCGCCATGGGCCAAGGCCGTGGCCGAGTCCGCCAGCACCTTCTTGGCCTCGTTCAGCTCGCTTCCCTGAAGCGCTTCCAGCCGGGCGATCTCGTCCAGCGGAAGGTCGGTGAACCGGCGAAGGAACTTGCCGACGTCGGCGTCCTGCGCGTTCCTCCAGAACTGCCAGTAATCGTAGGGACCGAGCTGGTCGGCGTTGAGCCAGATCGCGCCTTTCTCGGTCTTGCCCATCTTGCCGCCGTCGGCGGTGGTGATGAGCGGCGTGGTGAGGCCGAAGACCTGGGTGGAATCCACGCGCCGGCAAAGCTCGATCCCGTTGACGATATTGCCCCACTGGTCGGAGCCGCCGAGCTGCAGCCGGCACTGGGCCCGGCGGGACAGCTCCAGGAAATCGTAGCCCTGGAGGATCATGTAGTTGAACTCGAGGAAGGAGAGCGACTGCTCGCGGTCCATCCTCAGCTTCACGCTGTCGAAGCTGAGCATCCGGTTGACCGAGAAATGCTGCCCGATCTCGCGGAGGAACGGGATATATTCGAGCCGGTCCAGCCATTCGGCATTGTCGAGCAGGACGGCGTCCGTCGGGCCGTCGCCGAAGGTCAGGAAGCGCTCGAAGACCCGCTTGATCGAGGCGATGTTCGAGTTGATCGTCTCGGCGTCGAGAAGCTTGCGCGCCTCGTCCTTGAAGCTGGGGTCGCCGATCTTGGAGGTTCCCCCGCCCATCAGCACGATCGGCCTGTGCCCGGCCTGCTGGAGCCGGCGGAGCATCATGATCTGGACGAGGCTCCCGACGTGGAGCGAGGGCGCGGTCGCGTCGAAGCCTATGTAGCCGGGGATGATCTGCCTTTGGGCGAGCGCGTCGAGCCCCTCGGCGTCGGTCAGCTGATGGATGAAGCCGCGCTCGTCGAGGGAGCGGAGGAGTTCGGATCTGTATTCGGACATGGCGCTCCCTAGCCTCCCCGTCATCCCCGCGGAAGCGGGGATCCCGCTTCCTTTCCTCCTGAGCCTTTAGAAGAAGCGGGATTCCCGCCTTCGCGGGAATGACGTAGGGCCCGGCAATGTCCCTCCGCCTTTCCCTCAAGCCCCATCCCGACACGCCGTGCGGCGCCCTCAGCGGGATCGCGATCGAGATGGCCAGGGTGCGGCCGCTCAGGCTCCAGATCCGCTACGTTCTGCTCGGCAATATCCGAAGGGTCCGGCTCAAGCCCCGAAATCCGGGCGACGAGCTTTGGCGCCATACCTGCTTCGAAGCGTTCGTCCGGGTGGGCGGGGAGGAGAATTATCTCGAATATAACGTCTCTCCGACCGGCCATTGGGCGGCCTACCGTTTCGACCGCTATCGGGAGGGAATGGCCCCGGCGACGGAGATGCAATGCACTCGCCTCGAGACCGACAGGCGGACGGACCCGCTGGATCCGGAGCGCAGGGCGAAGCTCAAGGAAGCCGGATTCGACACAATGGAGCGGTTCGAACCGACCTTCTACTCGCTCAAGACGGAGATCACCTTGTCGAACGCGATGGGGCTGGCCGTGGCCCAGCCCTGGCATATCGGCCTCTCCACCATCGTCGAGGAGAGGAACGGCCGGATGTCCTATTGGGCGCTGGCCCATCCTCCGGGGAAGCCCGATTTTCACGACCCGGCTTGCTTCGCGCTCGAACTCCCGGCAGCGAGGCCGGCATGAAATTCGGTATCGACCGCCTCCTCGCCGACCCGGCCCTTCGCAAGCCGCTCGAAGGCAAGCGGATCGCCCTGCTCGCCCATCCCGCGTCGGTGACGGAGGACCTCACCCATTCGATCGACGCGCTGATCGCCTGCGGCCTCAACGTCACCGCCGCCTTCGGACCGCAGCACGGCCTCAGGGGCGACAAGCAGGACAATATGGTGGAATCGGACGATTTCACCGACCCCGCCCACAACATCCCGGTGTTCAGCCTCTACGGCGAGGTCCGCCGCCCGACCGGCCAGTCGATGGGGACGTTCGACATCCTCCTGGTCGACCTCCAGGACGTCGGCTGCCGGATCTACACCTTCATCACCACCCTGCTCTACGTGCTCGAGGCCGCGGCGGCCCACGGCAAGCAGGTCTGGGTCCTCGACCGCCCCAACCCGGCCGGCCGGCCCGTCGAAGGGCTGACTCTGCGGCCCGGCTGGGAAAGCTTCGTCGGCGCCGGGCCGATGCCGATGCGCCACGGCCTCACCCTGGGCGAGCTCGGGCTCTGGTTCGCCCGGACGATGAAGCTCGACGTCGAATATCGGGTAATCGAAATGGAGGGCTACCAGCCCGATTCCGCGCCGGGCTTCGGATGGCCGACGGAGCGGATCTGGATCAACCCCAGCCCCAATGCCGCCAATCTGTGGATGGCGCGCGCCTACGCGGGCACCGTGATGCTGGAGGGCACGACCTTGTCGGAAGGGCGCGGGACGACCCGCCCGCTCGAGCTGTTCGGAGCGCCCGACATCGACGCTGGGGCCGTCGTCGCCGAGATGCGCCGCCTGGCGCCGGAATGGCTGGAGGGCTGCGCGCTCCGCCAGATCGCCTTCGAGCCCACCTTCCACAAGCATGCCGGGAAGACCTGCCACGGCGTGCACATCCACCCGGAAGGCCGGTTCTACGACCATGACACCTTCCTGCCCTGGCGGCTCCAGGCGCTGGCCTTCAAGGCGATCCGCCGCCTCCGGCCGGATTACGACCTGTGGCGCGATTTCCCCTACGAATATGAGTTCGGCAAGCTCGCCATCGACGTCATCAACGGCGGCCCCGGCCTCAGGGAGTGGGTTGACGACGAGGCCAGTATGCCGGCCGACCTCGACTCGCTTGCGCTGCCCGACGAAGAGGCCTGGCTGGAGGAGCGCCGGCCTTTCCTCCTCTACTGAAACCCCTCTCCCCGACGGGGAGAGGCAGGGTGAGGGGGCTCGGCGTCCGCGGATATTCTCGGGCCCGGAGCCCCCTCACCCCTACCCCTCTCCCCGCGGGGGAGAGGGGGAACGCGTATCCGTCGCGTTGACGAAAACGCCCCGGATACCTAGATTGTAGCCATGGCCATCCGTCCCATCATCGAAGCTCCGGACCCGTTGCTGCGGCAGGTCTCCACTCCGGTCGAGGCGATCACTCCGGAGATCCAGACCCTGATCGACGACATGTTCGACACGATGTACGCCGCGCCGGGCATCGGCCTGGCCGCAATCCAGGTTGGCGTCCCCAAGCGCCTGCTGGTCCTCGACCTGCAGGAGCCGGAAGAGGAGGGCGGCGAACCCGTCCGCAATCCTCAGGTCT
>DASVUW010000250.1:0-2226 GCA_036386845.1 Allosphingosinicella sp.
CCGAGACGATCTTCGAGAACCGCTACATGCACGTCCCGGAGCTCAACCGGATGGGCGCGGAGATCGAAGTCCGCGGCCGCTCGGCGGTGGTCCGCGGCGTCGACGGCCTGATCGGCGCCGAAGTGATGGCGACCGATCTTCGAGCCTCGATGAGCCTCGTCCTCGCGGGCCTCGCCGCCAAGGGCGAGACCCAGGTCCACCGGGTCTACCACCTTGACCGCGGCTACGAGCGGCTCGAGGAGAAGCTCCAGGCGGTCGGCGCCGACATCGAGCGGGCCAGCGACGGCTGATCACTTCGTCCCAGCGAAGGCTGGGACCCCAGGGAGTGAAGAGCGCCGGCGCCTTTCACCCGCCGGGGCCCCAGCCTTCGCTGGGGCGACGAGTAGCGCCTTACCTCCCCGAGGCCCCGGCTTTCCCCAGGGCGACGACGATGATCAATCCGCCGTCGTCAGCTGGCGCTCGCCGCCGAGCTTATGGACCCGGCCGTGCTTCATGACGAACTGCACGTTCTCGAGCAGCCTGATGTCGGCCGTGGGATCGCCGCGCACCGCGACGATGTCGGCGTCCTTGCCGGCCTCGATCGTTCCGATCCGGTCGGCCCTGCCGAGCAGGGTCGCGGCCGCGACGGTGGCCGAATGGATTGCCGCGGCGGGAGCCATTCCGTTCTTCACCATCAGTCCGAACTCGCGGGCGTTGAGGCCGTGGGGAGCCACTCCGCTGTCGGTGCCGAACGCGATGTTGATCCGCTCGCGAACGGCGCGCGCAAAGCTTCGCTCCGCATTGCCGGAGGCCTGCTTCGCCTTCTCGAACTGGGCGGGCGTGAGAGCGCCACGCTCTCCGTCCGCGACCGCGGCGGCGGGCGCGACCAGGGTCGGAACGTAATAGGCGCCGGTTCGGCGGTACAGCGCGAAGGTCCTGTCGTCCGTGAAGGTCCCGTGCTCGATCGAGTCCACGCCCGCCTCGAGCGCGGCATTGATCCCGTCGACTCCATGGGCATGGGCGGCGACCTTTCGGCCGAACGTCTTCGCGGTCTCGACGACGGCGCGCATCTCGTCGACCATCATCTGCTGGTTGAGCCCGCCGGCGACGTTGCTCAGGACCCCGCCCGTCGCGGCGAACTTGATGACGTCGGCCCCGGCGGAGATTTGCCGGCGCACCGCTCGCCGGCAGTCGTCGGCGCCGTTGCAGGTGTTGTCGGCCCGGGCGAGGCCTATGTCGGTCAGGTCGCGGTTGAGGCCGTTGACGTCGCCATGGCCGCCGGAGACCGAAATGCCCCGCCCCGCCGCCACGATCGTCGGTCCGGCAAACTGCCCCGCCTCGATGACGTCGCGAAGGGTGGTGATCATCCGAGGCTCGTTGCCGAGGTCGCGCACCGTCGTGAATCCGGCCAGCAGCGTCTTGCGGGCGTTGATCAGGGCCGTGAAGGCCTCGTCCTCATAATCGCGCTGGGCGGCCTGCAGTCGCGCCTGAAGCCGGTCGTCGAGGCCGCGAAGATGGACGTGCATGTCGATGAAGCCCGGCATCACCGTGCTGTCGCGAAGGTCCACGACCCGGGCCCCGGGCACGTCCACATAGCCGTTCCGGATCTCGACGATCCGCCGGCCGCGGACGACCACGCTCACTTGCCGCTGCGGCGGCCGGCCGGGCACCGCCATCAGGGTTCCGGCATGGATGACGGTGACCGTCTCCGCCGGCTGAGCTGCGGCGGGCGCCCCGCTCTGGGCGAAAGCCGGCGAAGCGAGAGCGAGCGCGAGAGCGGCGAGCGAAGGACGAAGCGGCATCAACTATCCCCTTGTTGGCGTGGTTCGACCAAAGCCTGAAGCGACGGCGGCATCAAGGGGCGATTAACGTCGTCCCAGCGAAGGCTGGGACCCCAGGGGGTGAAAAGCGCTGCGGTCTTCACCCGCTGGGTTGCCAGCCTTCGCTGGCATGACGGTTGCTCTTCACCCCCCGGGGCCCCAGCCTTCGCTGGGGCGACGATCAGGCCACGACCTCGACGGTGTGGATGATGAGCCCCACCAGCCCCCCCACCAGCGTACCGTTGATCCGGATATACTGGAGGTCGCGCCCCACCGCATTCTCCAGCCGGCCGGTCACCGTCCGCGCGTCCCAGCCGCGGATCGTCTCCGAGACGAGGGTGACGATGCCGCTGCCATAGGTCGCCACCGTTCCGACGACCATCCGGCGCGCGAACTGGTTGATCGCCTTGTTGAGCCGGCGGTCCTG
>DASVUW010000251.1:0-3550 GCA_036386845.1 Allosphingosinicella sp.
CCGACCGGTATCTCAACGAACTTCCACCGATCGCTCATCCCGCCTGCACGACGGACTCCCAAGCAGGCGGCAACCCCTGATCTATCGAGGCAGCAGACCGATGCGAACTTCGCGATTCAAGATCTACAGCTCGCTGCTCGCCGTCGCGGCGGGCCTGACGGCGCCCGGCCTGGCATCGGCGCAACCCGCCCGTCCCGCCCCGGAAGCCACGCCGAATCCAGCGCCGGCGGGCGGCAAGCCCAACGAGGTCGTGGTCACCGGTACGCGTTCCGACGTCGTCGCGACGCCCGATCGGGTCAGCTTCAACGTCGCCAACGACCTCCAGGCCCAGACGGGGACCGTCGCCGACGCCCTGCGCTCCGTCCCCGGAGTTGAAGTCGACCTCCAGGGCCGGGTCAGCCTCAGGGGCGATCCGGGCGTGACGATCCTCATCGACGGCCGCCCCTCGGCCATGCTTCGAGGCGAAAACCGCGGGGACGTGCTGCTGTCCATGCCGGCCGGGCAGATCGAGCGGGTCGAGGTGCTCACCAAACCTTCGGCCGCACTAAGCCCGGAAGGCTCGGGCGGGGTGATCAACCTCGTCACGAAGCAGGTGCGCAAGGATACCCGGTCCGCGACGGTCCGGGCCACGGTCGGAGGCGAAGGGCGGGGCGCACTCAACCTGAGCGGAGCCCATTCCGGTTCGGGCCTGACCGTGACCGGCGACCTCGGGTTTCGCCGGATGACGGGGGAGGCGAGCGCCACCCAGCTTCGCTCGCGATTCGATCCCGGATCGGGGACGTTCGTGACCAGCCGTCAGGATTCCGAGCTCGACAACGCCAATTCCGCCGGATCGGCTCGCCTTGGCGTCGAATACGACCTCGACAAGAAGAATCGGCTGAGCGCCGAATTGAGCTACCGCGCCGTCAGCGGCGACGTCGATCGGACCGACAGCTTCGTCAGCCAGACGTCCAACCTTTCCTACGAACGCGAGTCCGAAATCGACCTGTTCCAGAACGGCCTCGGCGCCCGGGCCTCCTGGCGCCGGGCCCTGTCCGGGAAGGAGCATGAGCTAGTCGCCGACGTCGAGCTCGAAAAGGGCCGACTCAAGCGCGACGTGGACGCCGTCACGGAGTTCGCGGGCGGGGCGAGGGTCCATGAGCGGATCGGCAACGCCGGACGGCGGAGCGAATATAGCGTCAAGCTCGACTACAAGAAGCCGGCGGGCAAGGAGGGATCGATCAACCTCGGCTACCAGGGCAATGCCGCTACGAGCGAGTTCGACTCCTTCGGAGCCCGAGGCGCCACTTTCGGCGCCATGCTTCCCGTACCCGGCCTCACCAACAGCTTCGAATACGACCAGAATATTCACGCCTTGTTCGGCACCTACCGGTTCCCGATCGGAAAGCTCGACGTCCAGGCCGGCCTCAGGCTGGAGCAGGTGGAGACCGAGATCCGCCAGATCACCGACGCCGTCGCGTTCGAACGCGACTATTTCCGGCTCTATCCGACGCTTCATCTCAGCTACGAATTGTCGAAGACCGAGCAGCTGCGCGGCTCGTACAGCCGCCGGATCCAGCGCCCGTCCCCGCAGGATCTCAACCCCTATACCTTCTATATCGACCCGCAGAATGTCCGACGCGGGAACCCTTTCCTGCTTCCGGAAGTCACCGACTCCTTCGAAGTCGCCTTGCAGCACCGCAAGGCGGGCGCCTTCTATTCGCTCACCGGCTTCTATCGCCGGTCGAGGGGCGGGGTGACCGACATATTGAGCGATCTGGGCGGCGGGGTCTTCCTGACCACCCGCGCCAATCTCGCCACCGCGGAGCGCGTCGGGATCGAGCTGATCGCCAACGGGAAGCTCAGCAAGACCCTGACCTACAATGCCTCCGGCACCTTCCAGTGGAACGAGATCGACCCGCGCGTCGGCGGCTTTTCGGCCCCGCGCTCTGGCACAACCGGCACGGCCCGCGCCAATCTGACCTGGCAGCCGACGAAGAAGGACTTCCTCCAGCTCAACGCGAACTATTCGGGCAAGCAGCTCCTGCCGCAGGGCTATCGCCGGTCCGGCGGAATCCTGAACCTCGGCTACCGACGCAAGGTCGACGAGAGGCTGAGCCTCCTCCTCACCGGCCAGGACGTCCTAGACAGCGCGAGGCAGGTCACCGTCTTCGAGACCCCGACGATCCGGGACCGATTCACCCAGCGGGGAACCGGGCGGATCGTTCTCCTCGGCGCCGTCTACAATCTGGGCGGCCAAAGCGGACGCAAGAAGCCGGACCCGGCCTTTGAGTTCCAGCCGGGCGGGGTCGAAACGCCGCAGTGACCGGCGCCGTCGGGCGACGCTTCGGAAACGCCCTTGACTCCGTACTATGGTACGGACCCTATATGCGTACCGGCAAGTTCACCAGGAGACGTGAGATGTCGGACATGAGCAATCCTCCCGCGGCGGCAAAGAGGGCGGTGATCCATCGCATGGTGATGCCGTCGCACACCTGCCCATACGGCCTGAAGGCGCTCCACTTGCTCAGGCGCTCCGGCTTCGAGGTCGAGGACCGCCACCTCGAGACTCGCGAGCAGACCGATGCGTTCAAGGCGGAGCACGGAGTCGCGACGACTCCGCAGATATTCATCGGTGGGACGCGAATCGGCGGCTATGACGATCTGCGCCGCTTCCTGGGCAGGAAGGTCGCCGATCCCGGGGCGGTGAGCTACCGGCCGGTGATCGCGCTTTTCGCGATGGCGGCGCTGATGGCGATGGCGGCGAGTTGGTCGGTGACCGGAAGCGCCTTCACCCTTCGCTCGGCGGAGTGGTTCGTCGGCTTCTCGATGGTCGTTCTCGCGCTCCTCAAGCTCCAGAATGTCGAGAGCTTCGCGACCATGTTTCTAAACTACGACCTGCTGGCCAAAAGGTGGGTTCCGTACGGCTATGTCTATCCCTTCGCAGAGGGGCTGGCGGGCCTGCTGATGGTCGCGGGAGCGCTTCCATGGCTCTCGATCCCGGTTGCGCTCTTCATCGGCACGGTCGGCGCCGTCTCGGTGTTCAAGGCCGTCTATGTCGACCGGCGCGAGCTCAAATGCGCCTGCGTGGGCGGCTCGAGCAACGTACCGCTCGGCTTCGTGTCGCTGGCCGAGAATTTGATGATGATCTCGATGGCCGTCTGGATGGCGCTTGCCGTTTCGGGGCTCGCCGGCGGCGCGATTCACCCGGCCTAGGCGGAGCGCCGCGAGCCGGCGCTTGCCACCCGGTCCCCCGCCGCTCCAAAGCAGGCGCGATGGCCGCCAACCCGCCCCCCGATCCGCAAGAGAACGTCACCCGCGGCGAAGTCGCGCGCGGCGCCGGCCTCGCCGGCCTGTCCCGGGCCACCGCCCTCATCGACGCCGTCGCCCAGCCGCTCTACATCGGCCTTTACGGGCTCCCCGCCTACGGCCTCTACGTCGCGCTCTGGGCGACCATCAACCTCGCCGAAAACCTCGTCGACCTGTCGCTGACCAGCGCCCTCCAGCGCATCGTGCCAACCGAGGACGATGAGACTGCCCACGGAGCCGTCAAGGCCGCCTTCCTCCTCAC
>DASVUW010000252.1:0-2994 GCA_036386845.1 Allosphingosinicella sp.
CCGCGATCCGGGCGAGCGACTGGCCGGGCGCGTCCGCGAGGCTTGCCGCCTTGCCGGAAGGGCCGCTCCACGATGTCGCTCGCGCCGAATTGTTCCTCGCCAAGGGATCACCCAAGGTGGAGGTGCCCGAGCTTCTCTCAGTGCTGCAACGCGCGCCTGAAATGCCCAGGGCCGAGCAGATCGCCCGGCTGGCCCAGACCCGCGGAGCGACGGATCTGCCGAGACTGCCGGTTGCGGAGCGTCTGATCTGGGTAGGAAGCCAGCCGAGGCGCTCTCGAGCGGAGTCCACCAAAGGCGATCAGGCCGCGGCCGAGCTGGAGCCCCTGGTCCAGCCGCTCATCAAGGACAATCGCCCCTACGAAGCCGAGGCGATCTTCATCGAGCGGCAGGACCGGCTCGGCGCCGAGGCCCGAACCGAATATCAGCAGCGTATCGCCTGGTCCTATTACATCGTCGGCAACGACCGCGATGCCCGGCGCCTCGCCGCCCTCGCCCGCACCGGGAGCGGCGAATGGGCGATCCACGGCGCCTGGTCGGAAGGCCTCGCCGCCTGGCGCGAGGGCGATTGCAAGGGCGCATCCGACGCCTTCGGCCATGTGGCGGGCCGCTCCACCGACGTGGAGATGGCCGCCGCCGCTTATTACTGGACCGCCCGCGCCGACATGATGTGCGGTAGGCCCGAGCGGGTGCAGAATCACCTGCGCTCCGCCGCCCGCCAGAAGGAGACTTTCTACGGCCTGATCGCCACGACGGCGCTCGGCATCAGCGGACCCGCGGCGACCGGCCTGCACAATTACCGGGACTCGGAATGGCGCGGAATCGCCGGCAAGCCCAATGTGCGCGCAGCCCTCGCTCTTGCGGAAATCGGGGAGGCGGACCTCGCGGACCAGTTCGTCCGCCACCAGGCGCGGATCGGCGGCTCCGGCGACCACAACGCCCTTCTCCACCTTGCCGCGGACCTCAACCTCGCCGGAGCGCAATATTGGCTGGCGCACAACGCCCCTCGCGGAGCCAGCGTAAACCTCGCCGCCCGCTATCCGCGTCCCGACTGGCAGCCGACCCGGGGCTGGCGGGTCGATCCCTCGCTCGCTTTCGCCCACGCGCTCCAGGAATCGAACTTCCGGACCTCGGTCGTGAGCCCGGCCGGAGCGGTCGGGCTGATGCAGGTCCGCCCGGGGACCGCCGGCGATATCGCCCGAGCCCGGGGCGAACCCTTCCATCCGCAGCATCTCACCATCCCGGCCGCCAATATCGAGTTCGGGCAAAGCTATATCGAGACCCTGCGCGACCACGGCGCCACCGGCGGCCTGCTCCCCAAGGTGATCGCCGCCTACAATGCCGGGCCCGTGCCGGTCGCCGAGTGGAACGCGCGCCGCTTCGACAAGGGCGATCCCCTCCTGTACATCGAATCGCTGCCTTATTGGGAGACGCGCGGCTACGTGCCCATCGTTCTTCGCAATTACTGGATCTACGAGGAGGGCGCGGGCAAGGCCGGTCCGAGCCGAACGGCGCTGGCGCAGGGGATGTGGCCGAAATTCCCGGGCATGGCTGGGGCCAGCGCGGTTCGCCTGAAGACCGACCAGACGAAGCTGGCCTACAGCGCCGACGAGTGAATCCTCCCCATGCGGGACGCATGGGGAGGGGGACCACCCGAAGGGTGGTGGAGGGGTAGCTGGAACAGGCCGGTGCGGTTTACCCCTCCACCAGGCTTCGCCTGGTCCCCCTCCCCATCTGAGATGGGGAGGATGAGTTCTTGATCCGTTCTCATCGACTCGATATAGCCGGTCCATGCCCCGTCCCGACGTCCATCACGGCCGCGGCGCGCCCGAGAACCGGACGCCGACGCGATTCAACCTGCCCGTACGGGAAGCCGACGGCGACTGGCTCGACGTACGGGAGGAGATTGACGACGGCCTTCCGCCGGTGCGGACCACGGTCACGATCGAAAAGCCGAAGTCGATCATCACCTATAACCGCTCGCTCGACATCGGCTTCGACCGCTCGATCAACAATTATCGGGGCTGCGAGCATGGCTGCATCTACTGCTTCGCGCGGCCGACCCACGCCTTCCACGACCTTTCGCCCGGCCTCGATTTCGAGACGAAATTGTTCGCCAAGCCGGACGCGGCGAAGATCCTTCGAGAGGAGCTGGCGAAGCCCGGCTACCTTGTCCGGTCGATGGCGCTCGGCACGAACACCGATCCTTATCAGCCGATAGAGTCGAAATGGCGGATCACCCGTTCGGTGCTTGAGGTGCTGGCCGAGACGAAGCATCCGGTGACGATCACGACCAAATCGGACCGGGTGGTGCGGGACATCGATATCCTCGAGCGGATGGCGGCCGAGGGCCTTGCCAGGGTCGCGCTCTCGGTGACGTCGCTCAGCCCGGCGGTTTCCCGAACCCTGGAACCTCGAGCACCGTCCGGACTCAAGCGGCTCGCGGCGGTCAAGGCGTTGAGCGAAGCCGGAATCCCCACCATCGTCGCCATCGCCCCCGTGATCCCGGCGATCACAGACCATGAGGTCGAGCATATCGTCGAGGCTGCGGCGCAGGCCGGGGCCGAGGGCGCCTTCTTCCTGCCGGTGCGGCTGCCCCACGAGGTGGCGCCGCTGTTCCGGGCCTGGCTCGACGAGCATTTCCCCGAGCGCGCCGACAAGGTGATGAACATCATCCGCTCGATGCGCGGCGGCAGGGACAACGACCCCAATTGGTTCACCCGGATGACCGGCTCGGGGCCATGGGCCGAGCTGATGCGGGTGCGCTTCGAGATCGCCGCGAAGAAGCACGGCCTGAACCGGGAGAAGCGGAAGCTCCGGTGCGACCTGTTCGAGCCGCCACAGGGGCCGCAGTTGCGGTTGTTCTAATCCTCCCCATGCGCAGCATGGGGAGGGGGACCACCCGAAGGGTGGTGGAGGGGTAGATGCTCGGCTTCTGAGGGTCCGGCGGGATATAGGCTGAGCCTTCGCCACCTACCCCTCCACCCCGCTACGCGC
>DASVUW010000253.1:0-5631 GCA_036386845.1 Allosphingosinicella sp.
CGTGGAGCTTCGTCGCGAGAACGCCCGAATCCTGGGCGTCGACCGAATGGAGGAGGATCGCGCCGGCGCCGTCCCCGAACAGCACGCAGGTCGTGCGGTCGTCCCAGTCGAGGAGTCGGCTGAACGTCTCCGAGCCGATGACGAGCGCGTATTCGGCCATTCCGCCCTTCAGCATATTGTCGGCGACCGACAGCGCGTAGAGGAAGCCGGTGCAGACGGCGGAGACGTCGAAGGCGATGCAATCGTCGATGCCGAGCGCGGTCTGCACCCGGGTCGCGCTGGCCGGGAAGGTCTGGTCGGGCGTGGCCGTGGCGAGGACGATGAGGCCGACCTTCTGAGCCGAGACTCCGGCCGCGGCCAGCGCCTTTTGCGCGGCTTCGGTGGCAAGGGTCGCGGTGGTCTCTCCGTCGGCGGCGATGTGGCGCGCCTCGATCCCGGTGCGCTCCACGATCCACTCGTGGGTCGTCTCCACTCGCTCGGCGAGCTCGGCATTGGTGACCCGGCGCGACGGAAGGGCCGAGCCGGTGCCGAGGATGATCGAGCGGCGGCTCACTTCGCCTCCGCCTCGACACGGTGCGCGGCGATGTTGTCCAGGTCTTCGGTGATCTTGCGTGTAATGTCCTCGCGAACCATGCGGGCGGCGACGCGGATCGCGTTGGCGACGCCCTTCTCGTTCGCACTGCCATGGCTCTTCACGACAATGCCGTTCAGCCCCAGGAAGACGGCACCGTTGTGATTGTTCGGATCGAGATGGTGCTTGATCAGCTTGGTGACCGGCCGCGAGATGACGAAGCCGAGCTTGGCCCTGAGCGAGCTCGCGAAAGCCTGGCGCAGGAGGTCCGTCACGAAGCGGGCGGTGCCTTCGAGGGATTTGAGCGCGATATTGCCCGAGAAGCCGTCGGTCACGACGACGTCGACGTCTCCGCGCGAGATCTTGTCGCCTTCGATATAGCCTTCGAAACGCATGCCGAGATAATCCGCATCGCGCAGAATCGCGGCCGCCTCCTTCAGGTCGTCGGTGCCCTTCATCTCCTCGGTGCCGATGTTGAGGAGCTGCAGGCGGGGCTTTTCGAGGTCGAAGACGACCCGGGAGTAGGCGGCGCCCATGACTGCGAACTGGACGAGGTTCCTCGCATCCGATTCGGTGTTGGCGCCGAGATCGAGCATGACGAGGTCGTTCTCGCCCAGCGTGGGAAGCAGAGCCGCGAGCGCCGGCCGGTCGATGCCCGGCATGGTTCGGAGCGCGAGCTTCGCCATCGCCATCATCGCGCCGGTATTGCCGGCCGAGACGGCGGCATTCGCCCCGCCGTCCTTCACGGCGCCGATCGCGAGGCCCATCGAGGTGGTCTTGGCCCGCCGGATCGCCTGGCTCGGCTTGTCCTCGGCGGCGATGACGTCGGGCGTGTGGACGACCTCGCAGACGGCTGCGAGCTCGGGAAACCGGACGAGCTCCGCCCGGACCGCGCTCTCGTCTCCGAACAGCAGGAAGGCGAGGTCGCTGTTGCGCTTCAGCGCCATCGCGGCGCCCGCGATCATGACGGCCGGACCCGTGTCACCACCCATCGCGTCGATTGCGATCCGTGGCGTAATGCCCACCTTTGCCGTCTCCTCAAGCCGCGTCAGGGGCTCTTACGCCTCGACGGGGAGGATTTCACGCCCGTTATAATGGCCGCAGGCGGCGCACAGATTGTGCGGCAGGTGAAGCTCCCCGCAATGCTTGCATTCCTGGTAGTTGGCCGGCTTCAGCGCGTGATGGCTGCGGCGCATGTTGCGCTTCGACGGCGAAGTTTTTCTTTTGGGGACGGCCATCCTGGCACCTGTTCTCGACTAGGGTTCGTGATTTGGCGGGCACATTGCCGATGGTCAACGGCAGGGTGTGGCCGCTGGCCGTGCGGCCGGGGTGCTCGCGTGAGCGGTGCCGCCTATAGCGGATTTCCCTGTAGTTGCAAGCTCCGCCCGAGCGTGCCACGCCTTGCCCGGAACAGGGGAGGCCCGCCATGATTCTGCCGATCACGCTCACCATCGCCGGAGCCGCGGCCCTGCTCAACATCTGGCTTGCGCGCCGCGTGGGCCAGATGCGCCTCGCGCACAAGGTGTCGATCGGAGACGGGGGCAACGAGGCGCTGATCGCGCGGATGCGCGCCCATGCCAATTTCATCGAATATACGCCCTTCGTGCTGATCCTCATCCTGCTGATCGAGATGGCCGAAGGCTCGAAGCTCTGGCTGTGGATCGTCGGGGTCGTCTACATCTTTGCGCGGATCGCCCACGGCTTCGGAATGGACCGGCCCAGCGGCGACAGGCTGAAGCTTCGGATGATCGGGATCATCGTGACCGGGCTGATCCTGCTTGGGCTCGCGCTCTACGCGATCGCACTGCCCTACCTGAAGAGGGAACCGGCGCGGGTCACCTATGCGGAGGCGGCGAGGGCGGAGGCGAATCTGGCCTAAACCGTCATCCCGGCGAAAGCCGGGACCTCAGGACGAGAAGTCTCGGCGCGTCTCCCCGAGATCCCGGCTTTCGCCGGGATGACGGTCAAGAGCCCAGCGCCCGGTCCCCGACGAACGGGTTCGTCGCCCGCTCCCTCGCGAAGGTGCTCATCGGGCCGTGGCCGGGGACGAAGGCGGTGTCGCCGCCCAGGGGCCACAGCTTGGTGGTGATGGCGTCGAGCAGGTCCTGGTGGTTGCCCATCGGGAAGTCGGTCCGCCCGATCGAGCCCTGGAACAGGACGTCGCCGACGATGGCGAGCTTCGAGGGCGGATGGTGGAAGACGACGTGGCCGGGCGTGTGGCCGGGGCAGTGATAGACGTCGAAAACCAGCTCGCCGACGGTCGCGGTGTCGCCGTCGTCGAGCCAGCGGTCCGATTCGAACGGTTGCCCCTGGATCCCGTACCGAGCGCCGTCCTCGGCGAGCCGGTCGATCCAGAATTTGTCGGCGAGGTGCGGCCCTTCGATCTTCACGCCGAGCTCGTCGGCGAGGATCTTGGCCGAGCCGCAATGGTCGATATGGCCGTGGGTGAGGAGGATCTTCTCGATCTTCACGCCATGCTGCTTGGCCGCGGCTTTCAGCCGGTCGAGATCCCCGCCCGGGTCGGTGAAGGCGCCCAGCATGGTCTTCGTGCACCAGAGCAGACAGCAATTCTGCTGCAGCGGGGTGACGGGGATGATGGTGGCTTTCATGGGGGGCTCGGACATAGGGGCGAGATGGCGCGGGCCGGGGCAAGTTGCAACCAGTGCCGCCGTCATCGCGAGGAGCGAAGCGACGAAGCAATCCAGCCGGTGGAGACGCGGCGCTGGATTGCTTCGCTTCGCTCGCAATGACGGGTGAATTGGAAGCGATCACCCCCTAAAGGGGTCCCCGATGACTCTCACCCACCTCCAGCGGCTCGAGGCCGAGGCGATCCACGTCATGCGCGAGGCGGCGGCGGAGTTCGAGCGGCCGGTGATGCTCTATTCGGCGGGGAAGGACAGCTCGGTCCTGCTCCATCTCGCAAGGCTCGCCTTCGCGCCGGCCAAGCCGCCCTTCCCGCTCCTCCACGTCGACACGATGTGGAAGTTCAGGGCGATGTACGAGCTTCGCGACCGCGCCGCGGCCGAGGCCGGGATGGAGCTCATCGTCCACCGGAACCCGGAAGCCGAGACGCTCGGGATCAATCCACTCGACCACGGCTCGTCGCTCCACACGCAGATGTGGAAGACGGACGGATTGAAGCAGGCGCTCGACCGCCACGCCTTCGACGCGGCGATCGGCGGGGCGCGCCGGGACGAGGAGAGGGTTCGGGCCAAGGAGCGGGTCTTCTCCTTCCGCTCAGCGGGCCACCGCTGGGATCCCAAGCGTCAGCGGCCGGAGCTTTGGCGGCTGTACAATGCCCGCAAGTCGAAGGGGGAGAGCTTCCGCATCTTCCCGCTCTCCAACTGGACCGAGCTCGACGTCTGGCAATATGTCGAGGCCGAGGGGATCGAGGTCTCCTCCCTCTATTTCGCCGAGCCGAGGCCGACCCTGGAGCGCGACGGAACCGTGCTGATGGTCGATGACGAACGGCTGAAGCCCGGCCCGGGCGAGCAGGTCGAGGAGCGCTGGGTGCGATTCCGGACCCTGGGCTGCTATCCGCTTTCCGGCGCCATCGAGAGCCGCGCCGCCACCGTCGCGGAGCTGATCGAGGAGATGCGCACCGGCCGCCAGTCGGAGCGGCAGGGCCGGCTGATCGACCGCGACGGGGCGGCATCCATGGAGAGGAAGAAGCGCGAGGGGTATTTCTGATGGCCGGGAATGGGCACGTCGTCCCAGCGAAGGCTGGGACCCCAGGGGGTGAAGGACCCCGGCGCCTTTCACCCGCCGGGGCCCCAGCCTTCGCTGGGGCGACGGAATGACCGAGAAGACCCTCCTCCGGCTCATCACCTGCGGGTCCGTCGACGATGGCAAGTCGACTTTGCTCGGCCGGCTGCTCTTCGAGACCGGCTCGGCCTTTGACGACGAGCTCGCGTTGTGCGGCGACGACCTGTCGCGCCTCGTCGACGGGCTCGAGGCCGAGCGCGAGCAGGGCATCACGATCGACGTCGCCTACCGCTTCTTCGCGACGGACAGCCGCAAATATATCGTCGCCGACGCTCCGGGACATGAGCAATATACGCGCAACCTGGTGACCGGCGCCTCGACGGCCGAGCTTGCCCTGGTCCTCGTCGACGCGCGCAAAGGCGTGCTGACCCAGACGAGGCGCCACTCCTATCTGTGCCGGCTGCTGGGTGTGTCGCGCTTCGTGCTGCTGGTGAACAAGATGGACTGCGTGGGCTTCGACCGGGCCGTCTTCGACCGGATCGTCGCCGATTACGCCGCGCTCGGGGAGGATTTCACCGCAATCCCGGTCTCCGCCCGGAGCGGCGACAACGTCGCCCTCCGCTCGCGGTCCATGCCCTGGTACGACGGACCGTCGCTGCTCGAGCATCTCGAGGGCATCGAACCCGAGGCGGAAAGCGATGCGGGGCCGTTCACGATGCCGGTGCAATGGGTAAGCCGCCGCGACCGGCGCGGCTTCGCCGGAACGGTGACCGGCGGGTCGGTTCGGCGCGGCGCCGCGGTGAGGGTGATGCCGGCCGGCACCCGGGCGACGATCGCCCGGATCGCCCTCGGAGAAAGGGAGCTCGAGGAAGCGGCGAAGGGCCAGTCGGTGATGCTGTCCTTCACCGAGGACGTGGATTGCTCGCGCGGGGACGTCGTCGCGTCCGCCGCCTGTCCGCCCGAGGCCGCAGACCAGTTCGAGGCGACCATCGTCTGGATGGCGGAGGAGGAGCTGGTCGCCGGGCGGCAATATGCCCTGAAGCTGGCTGCGCAGAGCGCTCTGGCGACGGTTCACACGCCCAAATACGAGATCGACGTCAACACGCTCGAGCAGGTTCCCGCGCATGGGCTCCAGCTGAACGGGATCGGGGTGGCCAACATCTGGACCGACCGGCCGCTGGTGTTCGAGGCCTATGAGGACAATCGCGATCTCGGCGGCTTCATCCTCATCGACCGGGTGACCAACGAAACGGTTGGCGCGGGCCTGATCAACTACGCGCTCCGCCGCTCCAACAACATCCACGCCCAGGTGCTCGACGTCACCCGCGAAGCCCGCGCGGCGCTCAAGGGCCAAA
>DASVUW010000254.1:0-1883 GCA_036386845.1 Allosphingosinicella sp.
GCGAGTGACGCGAAGCGCAGAGCCGAGGAACAGGAAGGCGATCACCACGGCGATTGCGACGTCCGGCCAGGCGGAGGCGGTGGCGGAGACCAGGAACGCGGCGCCGAGCACGCCGATGTTGGCGAAGACGTCGTTGCGCGAGCATTCGAACGTGCTCGACAGGTTCACGTCGTGCCGGCGATAGGGCCAGAGCAGGCCGACGCAGCTCAGGTTCACGACCAGCGCCATTCCTCCGAACATCAGCATGATCCCCGATTCGGGCGGGTGGCCCCATACCATCTTGATCACGATCTGGACGACCACGCCCAGGCCGAGTGCGAGGATGAAGCCGGCCTTCGCCAGCGCCATCCCGGCCCGCCACCTGAGGCTCCGGTTGAGCGCGTAGAGGCTGATCCCGTAGACGAGCCCGTCGCCGAGCATGTCCACCGAATCGGCCATCAGGGCCGCCGAATCGGCGATGATCCCGGCTCCGAACTCGAGCACGAACATCATCAGGTTCAGCATCATCACCACGACGAGGACCCGGCGGATATCCTTGTGGAGTGCGATCCGTTCGAGCTCGTGGCCCTTTTCGTGGCAGCAATGCGCGCTCATTCCGCCGCGTCCGGGATAGGCGTATCGATCATCGCCCCTTCGATCTCGGCGGCCTTCGCCTCGACCAGCCGGACGATATGATCGACCATCTCCTCGTCGCGGACATGATGGTCGGTCACTCCGGAGAGATAGACCATATGCTTGCCGTTGCCGCCGCCGGTGATCCCTATGTCGGTCTCGCGCGCCTCGCCCGGCCCGTTGACGACGCAGCCGAGGACGGAAAGCGACATGGGCGTACGGATATGCGCCAGCCGCCCTTCCAGGGCCTGGACGGTGCGGATCACGTCGAAGCCCTGGCGGGCGCAGCTCGGGCAGGAGACGACGCGCACTCCGCGGTTGCGAATTCCGAGGCTCTTCAGGATCTCGAACCCGACCTTGACCTCTTCCTCGGGCTCCGCGGAAAGCGAGACCCGGATCGTGTCGCCGATCCCGAACCAGAGCAGGGCGCCGATCCCGATCGAGGATTTGACGGTCCCTCCGATCAGCCCCCCTGCCTCGGTGATCCCGAGATGCAGCGGGCAATCGACCGCTTCGGCAAGCTGCTGGTAGGCGGCGACGGCAAGGAAGACGTCCGAGGATTTGACCGCGACCTTATATTCCCGGAAATCGTGGTCCTCCAGAAGCCGGATATGGTCGAGCGCGCTTTCGACCAGCGCTTCCGGACAGGGCTCGCCATATTTTTCCAGCAGGTGGCGCTCCAGGCTTCCGGCATTGACGCCGATCCGGATCGCGCAGCCATTGGCCTTGGCGGCGTTCACCACCTCGCGCACCCGCTCGGCCGAGCCGATGTTACCGGGATTGATCCGGAGGCAGGCGGCCCCTGCGTCCGCGGCCTCGAGCGCTCGCCTGTAGTGGAAATGGATGTCGGCGACGATCGGCACCCGAGCGGCGCGGACGATCTGCCGAAGCGCGCGGGTGGAATCCTCGTCGGGGCAGGAGACGCGGATGATGTCCGCACCGGCTTCCTCGCAGCGCCTGATCTGGTCGACCGTTGCCCGGACGTCGGACGTCGCGGTGTTCGTCATGGTCTGGACCGTGACCGGCGCGTCGCCGCCGACCGGCACGGAGCCGACCATGATCTGGCGGGACTGACGGCGCGCGATGTCGCGCCAGGGGCGGATGCTCATCTCCCCCATATAGGCGGTAGACATCCTGGGCGAAAGCCGCACCGAAACGGACGAAATGGTCTCTGTCGGCCGAGAGGCGGTGCAGGGCCTACCGATCCTCCCCATCGAAGATGGGGAGGGGGACCATGCGAAGCATGGTGGAGGGGTAATGGCGCAGGCTTC
>DASVUW010000255.1:0-6655 GCA_036386845.1 Allosphingosinicella sp.
GCTGAGCTCGACCGCTCGCTCGGCGAAGCCGAGGCCTTCGGCATAATCGCCTTCCTTGACCGCGGCCTCCGCCCTCGCGAAGAGCGAAGCCGCATCCTGCTCGGCCTTCGGCGCCTTCGCCGAGGCGGAGGCGAGGCGCGAGCCGGGCGCTCCACAGGCGACCATGGTCGATCCGATCGCCAAAGCGGAGACCGCGAACTTCAGTGCGACGCTCTTGTTCATCTTACCCACTCCGCTCAACCCCGATCCGCCTGCCCCGAAGCGGCCCCGGTGAGGGCCTCCAGCTCGGGAAGCGAATGGAGGAAATCATCGAGAGCCTCGGTGACCAGCTGCTGCGCGGAACGGCGCGACAGGGCACAGGCGAGGCGCAGCTTCAAATGGCGCTCGGGATCGAGCCGGAGGGTGAAGGCGGCCTTGGCCTTCGCCTTTGCCGCGGGCGCCGCCGCCGGCGCCGAAGCGATTCGGGAGCGGTGCAGCTTGACCACGCGCGCCTCGGCCGGCGTCTGGATCTCTTGCCGGGGCTCGGGCGCCTCGGGAGCTTCGGCCTGCGGTGATTCGGCCTCGGGCTCGACCGGGGCAAGCCGGGCCTCGAGCTCGCGCTGCTGCTCGACCACCGCCGGCGGCTCGTGATGGGTTCGCCCGCCGGGCGCCGGAGTCAGCGCTTCGATCGAGCTCGGGACGTGCTCGGGCAGGTCCTGCGCCTCGTGGATGTCGTGGAGCGACGCCGGGCCGTGGCCCATGTCGTTCCAGCCCAGATCCTCGAGGCTGGAGCCGAAGCTTCCGAAGCCCTGCGGGCGCATCGCCGGCTTGGCGGCGCCCTTGCGGGCCAGGAGGCCTGAGGAAAGGGAAGCGAAAGGCTTGGTCTCGGCCATCTTCTTCGCTCCAGTCACTGGCCGACCACGCGGCGGCCGAAGCCCCCGGCGGGTCGTGGGCTGGCGGGGTGGGCGGCGAAACCCTGGGGCGCCGAGAAGACGGTGCGGCGGAAATTCTTTTCGAGCCGGTCGGCGACATAGTCCCAAAGCTCGACCACCTCCTTGGCGGACTTGCTGTTGGGATCGACCTCCATCACCGTCCGCCCGTCGATCATCGACGCGGCGTAATCGGTGCGGTGGTGAAGCGTGACTGGAGCGACGGTGCCGTGCTGCGAGAGCGCGACGGCCGCTTCGTGGGTGATCCGCGCCTTGGGGGTCGCGGCGTTGACGACGAAGATGAGCGGCTTGCCGGCGCGCTCGCAAAGGTCGACCGTGGCTCCGACGGCTCGAAGGTCGTGTGGGCTCGGGCGGGTCGGGATGACGATCAGCTCGGCGACCTGGATCACGCTCTGGATCGCCATGGTGATGGCGGGAGGCGTGTCGATCACGGCGAGCTTGAAGCCCTGCTGGCGCAGGATCTCCAGGTCCGCCGCGAGCCGGGCCACGGTGGTCTGGGCGAAAGCGGGCATTTCGGCCTCGCGCTCGTTCCACCAGTCGGCGAGCGATCCCTGCGGATCGATGTCGATCAGGCAGACCGGGCCTGCACCCGCCCTTTCCGCCTGGACGGCGAGATGGCCGGACAAGGTGGTCTTGCCGGATCCCCCCTTCTGCGACGATAGTGCCAATACGCGCATGTTTTCCCCTCGGGCTCGCGATCCTTGGCGCCGGTTTGCGCCGCCTTTGGCTAAAATCCGGTTAACGCGGACGGGGGCGAGCGACTTATTTGCGGCGGTCGCGCGATCTCGTCGCCCCAGCGGAGGCTGGGGCCCCATGGGGTGAAAAGCGCCGAGCCTTTCACTCGCTGGGATCCCAGCCTTCGCTGGGATGACGTGGGCCCCGTTGGGTGAAAAGCGCCGAGCCTTTCACCCCCCGGGGTCCCAGCCTTCGCTGGGACGACGGGGGGTCGCCTGATCCTTCCAGCCTTCGCTAGCCTTCGCTTTATGCTAAGGGCGCATTAAGGATTTTCGGCTAGCTGCGGCGCTCGCAACCCTATTCCCGCGCGGGAGACAAATGATGCATTTTTCCGGTCGGCCCCTTCTCGCAGCCTGTGCGGCGGCGGCCTTGCTGATCCTAGGCGCCCAGGCCGGAGCCGGGGCGGCGCCGTCCGACGTCAAGGCGGGAATCGACCGCTGGACCCGCGGCGACTATGCCGGAGCGGTAGCCCAGTGGCGGCCGCTCGCCGAAGCCGGCAATGCCGACGCCCAGTTCAACCTCGGCCAGGCCTACAAGCTGGGCCGGGGAGTCCCGGCCAATGCCGCGACGGCGCAGAGCTGGTACCAGAAGGCCGCGCGCCAGGGCCACGAGCAGGCCCAGGTCAATGTCGGCCTGCTCCTCTATAATGGCGGCCGGCGCCAGGAGGCGCTGCCCTGGATCCGAAAGGCGGTCGAGCTCGGCGATCCGCGCGCCCAATACATATTGGGCACCGAGCTGTTCAATGGCGACCTCGTCGCCAAGGACTGGCCGCGCGCTTACGCCCTGATGCTCCGCGCCGCGGACGGCGGAGTCCCGCCGGCGGCGGACAATCTCAAGGCGATGGAACGCCACATCCCGGCCGACCAGCGCAGGCAGGGAGTCGTCCTCGCCCAGCGCATGGGCCGGCCGTTCGTCAGCGCGGGAATCGCGACTCCCGCCCGCCCCACCGCCGGCGGCGGCAAGGGCGCTCCGCAGATCACTGCGACGAGCTCGGCGAAACCTCCAGCGCCCCGCCGCCCGGTCCCGGCTCCCGCCGTGGCGGCGGCCGGCGGCCGCTGGCGGGTCCAGCTCGGCGCCTTCGGAAGCGCGGCCAATGCCCAGCGCGCCTGGGCGAGCCTCAAGTCCAGGGTTCGGGTCCTCGGGTCGATGCAGCCCAATTACGTCGCCGCCGGAGCGGTCACTCGCCTCCAGGCCGGGCCTCTCGCAAGCCGGGTCGACGCGGACCGCGTGTGCCAGGCGGCAAAAGCGGTGGGCTCGGCCTGCTTCCCCGTGGCGCCCTGAGCTTAACCTAATATTTGCCCGGCGCCGCTAGGGTTCGTCCTCTGTCGGGGGAACAAGCATGGCGGCGACTGGAAGGATCGGGAGCGAAAGCCGGATGGCGTCGCGCTGGCGGCGGCGGCGGATGTGCATCCTCATGGCCGGAGCCCCCGCCCCTGCGGCGTTGCGGACCATCTCGGCCAGCGGCGCCTTCCTCGAAACCAACGCCCGCCCCGCTCTGGGGGACCGCGTCGAGCTTCGCCATCCCGAAGCCGGAGCGATCGACGCGACGGTGCGCTCGGTGGCGCCGGACGGGGTGGAGCTCGGCTTCCCGCTCGGCGAAGCCTCGGTCGCCTTCGCCCTCGCCGCCATCGCCGCCGACATGACCCGCCCCTGATCGGTAATCGGTGCCTGGCACGAATTTCCAATATCCGTAATTGGTGCCAGGCACCAATTACTAAGTCGTTGTTATTGCTCCCGTAGATTTCCTGCCGACTTTGGAATTCCTGATATCCATAATTGGCGCCAAGCACCGATTGCCAGTCGATGTCATTGCTCCCACCGGCTGCTCGGCCAGCCCTGCGCGTAGAGGAGTGCGGTGAGGTCGTTGTGGACGATGCACGCATCGGCGGCCGCGGCCGCGGCGGGCTTGGCGCGGTAGGCGATTCCGAGGCCCGCTTGCCTCAGCATCGGGACGTCGTTGGCCCCGTCGCCCACGGCCAGGGTCTCGTCGAGGCGAAGGCTCCGCTCGGCGGCGGCGGCGAGGAGCGCGAGCCTCTTGCCCTCCGCGCCGAGCACCGGCGGAATGACAGTTCCGCGAAGCCGGCCGCCTTCCGTGTCGAGACGGTTCGCCACCACCCGATCGAAGCCGATCTCGGCTCCGACGGGGTCGGCGAACCGGGTGAAGCCGCCCGAGACCAGGAGCGTGAAGGCCCCTTCGCGCTTCATCGTGCGGACCAGCGTCCGGGCCCCGGGCGTCAGCCTCACGCGCTCCTCGCGGCAGCGGTCTATCGCGCCTTCCTCCAGGCCCGCGAGCAGCGCGACCCTCTCCGCGAGCGCCGCCTCGAAGCCGATCTCGCCCTTCATCGCCCGCTCGGTGACCGCCGCCACCTCGGCCTTCACTCCGGCATAATCGGCAAGCTCGTCGATGCACTCAACCGTGATCATGGTCGAGTCCATGTCCGCGACGAGCAGCCGGCGGCGGCGCGTGGACTCACCCTGGACGACGACGTCGGTCCGCGGCAGGAGCCCCTCGAGCGCCGAGCGGGCGTCCCCGGGAACGCCGGAGAAAAGCAGGTCGCAGGCCCTGTCGTCTTCAATCCAGCTCCGGCCGACGACCGCCAGGCCCGCCTCGGCGAGGGCGTCGGCAGCCGCCGAAATATCGCCGTCGGCGAGGCGATCCTTTGCTATCAGGGTGGCGATGAACATGGCTTCCTCTTCGCCGCGGCGGCTGGCGCTTATCGCGGGGCCGACCGCAAGCGGCAAGTCGGCGCTTGCGCTCAGGCTCGCCGAGGCGGCCGGCGGGACGATCGTCAATGCGGACAGCGCCCAGGTCTATTCGGATCTGCGCATAATCTCGGCCCGGCCGAGCCCGGAGGAGGAAGCCCGGGCGCCGCACCGTCTCTACGGCTATCGGGACGGCGCCGAAGCCTGTTCGGCGGCCGGCTGGGCCGCGGACGCGAAGCGGGCGATTTCGGAGGCGCACGAGACGGGCCGGCTCCCGATCCTGGTCGGCGGGACCGGCCTCTATATCCGCACCCTGCTCGACGGCATCGCTCCGGTGCCGGAAATCGATCCCGCCATCCGGGCGGCGGTGCGCTCATTCGACGTCCTGCATAATTATGAAGCTCTCGAACGGGAGGATCCGGCCGCGGCGGCTCGGCTGCGTCCGTCGGATTCGACACGGGTAGGCCGCGCGCTCGAGGTCGTCCGATCGACCGGAAGGCCTCTTTCGGAATGGCAGAAGGAGCGGTCGGGCGGGATCGCCGGCGAGGTCGAGCTCGCACCTATGATCCTTATGCCGCCCCGGGACGAAGTCTATGCGCGCTGCGACGATCGGTTCGAGAAAATGATGTTAGACGAAGGACTTGAAGAGGTCCGCTTACTCCTGGAGCGAAAATTGAACCCCTTGCTCCCGGTGATGCGCGCGATCGGGGTCCGGGAGATCGCAGCCTATCTGCGCGGCGAGAAGAGCCGCGACGAGGCGCTCGAAGCGGGCCGGATTGCAACCCGCCAATATGCGAAGCGCCAATATACCTGGTTCTCGCGCCAGCCGCCCGCCGACTGGCCGCGCCTCGCCGACGGGATTGCCGCCCAAGGGCAATTGCCCTAGCCGAACGCGATGCACGTCTATCGCGACGAGGATGCCGACCTCGGGCTGATCCGGGACCGCCGAGTCGCCGTGATCGGCTACGGCAACCAGGGGCGGGCGCAGGCGCTCAACCTTCGCGACAGCGGGGTTTCCGTGATCGTCGGGCTTCCCGGCGGCTCGGGCAGCCGGGCGCGCGCCGCCGCGGACGGGTTCGACGTCATGACGGCAGCCGAGGCGGCCGGCAAATCGGATCTCGCGGTGATGCTTGCCGCCGACGAGGTCCATTCGAGACTCTATAGCGACGAGGTCGAGCCGAACCTGGCCGAGGGCGGCGCCCTCCTCTTCGCCCACGGCCTCAGCATCCGCTTCGCGCTGATCGAGCCGAGGCCGGACCTCGACGTCCTCCTGGTCGCCCCCAAGGGTCCCGGCACGGCGCTGAGACGCGAATATGAGCAGGGCGGCGGCCTCATCGCCTTGTTCGCGGTTCACCAGGATCCGACGGGACGGACCGAGCCGCTCGCACTCTCCTACGGCGCCGCGATCGGAAGCGGCCGGGTGGGGATGCTGAGGACGAGCTTCGCCGAGGAATGCGAGGCCGATTTGTTCAACGAGCAGGCGGTCCTGTGGGGCGCGATCCCCGAGCTGATCCAAGCCGGATTCGAGACTTTGGTCGACGCCGGTTTCTCACCGGAAATCGCTTATTTCGAATGCCTTACCGAAGTGAAGTTGATAGCCGATCTCATCTATGAACGCGGCATAGCCGGGATGCGGGAGGCGATCTCCAACACGGCCGAGTTCGGAGCCTTGAAGGGCGGCACCCGGATCGTCACCGCGGACACGAGGACCGAGATGCGCCGGATCCTGCGAGAGGTGCGCGGCGGCGGCTTCGTCCGGGAGCTGATCGCCGATGCCGAGGCCGGCTATCCGCGGCTCAAGGCCAGCCGGGCTCAGGCCGCGGCCCACCCGATCGAGCAGGTCGCCGAGCGGCTCCGGGCGCTCGCCGAGCGGGGCGGCCATGGCTGAAGAGGGCGCGTCGGGCCGGCGCCGGCTGCTCGAACGCGCGTTCGTCGCTGCCGTCGGCGCTGGGGTCGTCTGGGCCGGCTGGGCTTTCTGGCACGACCGCGGGTTGCTCGAACGCTTCACCCGGGTTCACCTGGGAATGGATCGCCAGGGGGTGGTCGCTGCGCTCGGCGAACCGGACTGGGAGGGGCCCTGCACCGGCTATGTGGGCTATCTGCCAAGGGCAGCATGCGCGCAGGAGCTCGGCTATTCGTCGGCCTTCGCGCCGGTTCGCCCGGCCTATTACATGATCCAGCTCGACCGAAGCGGAAGGGTGATCGAGGCCGAGCCGGTCCGGAGCCGGTGAGATAGTCCAAAATCCTCCCCGAGATTTCTCGGGGAGGGGGACCGCGCGAAGCGCGGT
>DASVUW010000256.1:0-6180 GCA_036386845.1 Allosphingosinicella sp.
GGGGGACCATGCGAAGCATGGTGGAGGGGTAATCGCGCAGGCCTCGCCAAATACCCCTCCACCACCCTTCGGGTGGTCCCCCTCCCCATCGCCTCCGGCGATAGGGAGGATGAATTGCACCCGCGCCCTCGCCTCGCCATATGGCGTCGACACTTGGCCGTCGCCCCAGCGAAGGCTGGGGCCCCAGGGAGTGATGGGCACCCTCGCTTTTCACCCGCCGGGATCCCAGCCTTCGCTGGGATGACGATAGGGAGATCAGATGACCAAATCCTTCGACTACGACCTCTTCGTCATCGGCGCCGGATCGGGCGGCGTTCGGGCGGCGCGGGTTTCCTCCGCCCATGGCGCGAAGGTGGCGATCGCCGAGGAGCATAAGGTCGGCGGAACCTGCGTCATCCGCGGCTGCGTTCCGAAGAAGCTGCTCGTCTACGGCTCCCATTTCGCCGAGGATCTGCAGGACGCCCGCCGCTTCGGCTGGGACGTGCCCTCGTGCAACTTCCACTGGCCGACCCTTCGAGACAACGTCCTCGCCGAGGTGGGCCGGCTCGAGGCGGCCTATAGCGAGACCCTGACCAACCATAAGGTCGAGATCGTCAAGGAGCGGGCGGTGGTCGCCGGCCCGAACGAGATCCGCCTCGCCGGCGGCCGCACCGTCACCGCGAAGACCATTCTGATCGCGACGGGCGCCCGGCCGGTCGTTCCCGATTTCCCGGGCAGCGAGCTTGGGATCACCTCCAACGAAGCCTTCCACCTGCCCGATCTGCCTCGGCGGGTGGTGATCGCCGGCGCCGGCTACATCGCCAACGAGTTCGCCGGAATCTTCCACAATCTCGGAAGCCACGTGACCCTGGTGAACCGTTCCGACGTCATCCTTCGCGGCTATGACGAGACGATCCGCGACCGCCTCCTCACCATCTCGGTGATGAAGGGCATCGACTTCAAGTTCCACGTCGCCTTCGAGAGCATCGAGAAGCAGGGCGAGAGCCTCAAGGTCAACATGACCGGCTGCGATGCGATCGAGGCGGATGCGGTGCTGTTCGCGATCGGCCGCCAGCCCAATACCGAGGGCCTCGGCCTCGAAAGCGCCGGAGTCGATCTCGACGACAAGGGCGCGGTCGTGGTCGACGCCGACAACAAGTCGAGCTGCGACAGCGTCTACGCCGTCGGCGACGTCACCAACCGGGTCCAGCTCACCCCCGTCGCGATCCGAGAGGGGCAAGCCTTCGCCGACTCCATCTTCGGCAACAAGCCGACCCGCGTCGACTATGAGAACATCCCTTCGGCCGTGTTCAGCCACCCGCCGCTGGCCGGGGTCGGCATGACCGAGGGCGAGGCCCGCAACAGGCTCGGCTCGGTCAAGACCTACACGTCGGACTTCCGGGCGATGAAGAACGTCCTCGCGGGCCGAAACGAGCGCGCGCTCTACAAGCTCGTCGTCAACTCGGAGACGGACGAGGTGGTCGGCCTCCACATGATCGGCCCGGACGCCCCCGAAATCCTCCAGGCGGCCGCGATCGCGGTCAAGGCCAAGCTGAAGAAGGAGGATTTCGACGCGGTGGTTGCGCTTCACCCGACCATGGCGGAAGAGCTGGTGCTGATGCGCTAGGTCGGACGTGGGGCTTCTTGACCGTCATTGCGAGGAGCGAAGCGACGCGGCAATCCAGCAACGCGCCTGCGACGGGCGCCGCACTGGATTGCTTCGCTGCGCTCGCAATGACGGATGAGCAAGGCTAGAACCCGACCATGACCGACCCCGCCTACCTCTCCGGCTTCGGCAACCATTTCGCCACCGAGGCCGTGCCCGGCGCACTTCCCGAAGGCCGCAATTCGCCGCAGAAGCCCGCCTTCGGCCTCTACGCGGAGCAGCTCTCCGGAACGGCCTTCACCGCCCCGCGTCACGAGAATCGCCGCTCCTGGCTCTACCGCCTCCGCCCCAGCGCGGAGCACCCGCCGTACCGGCCCTATGAAGGCGCGCCGCTCTTCACCGCGGCGTCGTTCCACGACCCGCTCCCGCCCAACCGGCTGCGCTGGGACCCGCTGCCGATCGAGGGCGAAGGCACGGACCTCATCGACTCCCTGACGACGATGATGGCCAATGGCGGCCCCGAAGCGCTCTCGGGAGTGGCCGTCCACGTCTACCGAGCCACCGCCGACATGAATCACCGCGCCTTCTTCAACTCGGACGGGGAGATGCTCTTCATCCCCGAGCAGGGCCGCCTCGAATTGCTCACCGAACTGGGCCGTATCGAGGTGGCGCCCGGCGAAGTCGCGCTGGTGCCGCGAGGAGTGCGATTCCGTGCCCGTCTCCCCGACGGGACGGCGCGCGGCTATGTCGCGGAGAATCACGGCGCCCTCTTCCGCCTGCCCGATCTCGGCCCGATCGGCTCCAACGGGCTCGCCAATCCCCGCGACTTCCTGACCCCCGTCGCCGCCTATGAGGACGATGAGGGGGCGGTGGAGCTCGTCCAGAAATATCTCGGCCGCCTGTGGACCACGACCCTTGACCACTCGCCGCTCGACGTCGTGGCCTGGCACGGCAATCTCGCGCCCTGGAAATACGACCTCGCCCGCTTCAACACGATCGGAACGGTGAGCTTCGACCACCCGGACCCGTCCATCTTCACAGTCCTCACCAGTCCGTCCGAGACTCCGGGCCGGGCCAATGCCGACTTCGTCATCTTCCCGCCCCGCTGGATGGTGGCCGAGGACACGTTCCGGCCGCCCTGGTTCCACCGCAACGTGATGAGCGAGTGCATGGGCCTGATCAAAGGCGCCTACGACGCCAAGGCGGAGGGCTTCGCGCCCGGCGGGCTCAGCCTCCACAACCTCATGGCCGGCCACGGCCCCGACGTGGCGAGCTGGAAGGCGGCGTCGCAAGCCGAGCTCAAGCCTCACAAGATCGAGGACACTTTGGCCTTCATGGTCGAAAGCTGCTGGCCCTTCCGCCCCACCGGGTTCGCGATGTCGGCGAAAGGCGGGCTTCAGGCCGATTACGACCAGGCCTGGGGCGGCTTCCCGAAGGCTCTTGTCCTCCCTGCGAGCGAAGCTCGTGAGGAGGGGGACCACCCGAAGGGTGGTGGAGGGGTAGATGCCGGAGATCGGGCGGATCGAGCTGGAGACGGCGAAGCCCGGCGCTAGCTACCCCTCCACCATGCTTCGCATGGCCCCCCTCCCCATCGCTCCGCGATGGGGAGGACGAGGTTTACGGAGTCCGCACCGCCTCCACCCGGCTGCCGTCGCCGCGCAAAAGCTCGAAGCCCGTCGCAGCATTCCCTGCCACCTTATACTCCACCCTCGTCGCCGGGTCGGCCTCGAGCGCGAAGACGTTCGGCCCGATCGCGACCATGGCCAGCCTGGGGCCGCCCACGCGCTGCAAGGCCAGCTGCCCGTTCTCGAGCGACACCTTCCGCTCGCCGAAGCTGCCGGCGTAAGCGGCGAGCGGGAGGGCGGTGGCGACCGGGTCCACCTGGGCCGCCAGCATGGCGGCGCTCGCCTCGTAATTCGCCTTCTCGCCCTGCGGCGCGCTCGAGGCGAGGCGCCGAAGCGCATGGACCTGGGCGACCTGCAGGGCCTTTTCCGGATCGACCGCCGTGGTGGGCGCGATCCCGACCCCCTCCCAATCCTTGCCGGTGGACGCGAGCACGGCCCGGCCGACCGAGATGCTGATCAGATAGCCGCCGGGCAGCGGGAAGAACCGGTTGCGGAAGCCCGCGCCGGCCGTCGTCGCCCCGATCAGCTCGCCCAATTTGTATCCGGCGATATGGCCCGTGAACTCCTCGGCGGCACTTGCGCTTTGGCCGCTGGTCAGGACGTAGAGCGGCTTTCCGACCATCCGCCCGGCCGGGAGGTTCGCCAGCGTCGACGTTCGGTCGGTCTGGTTGCCGGCCATGTGAAAGGTCATGAGCGGCCGGTCCGGCTCCATGAAGTGGCTGACCAGATATTGCACCGCCTGGGGGCTTCCGCCGCCATTCTGGCGAAGGTCGATGATCGCCGCGTCCCCGTCCCCGAGGAAGCGCATGACATTGTCATAGGCTTCGGCGCTCTTGGGCCCGACCCAGACGAAACCCTGCATGTTCACATAGCGGACGTTGCCCGGGAGCACCTTCATCTCGGTGAAGCCGTGATTGCGCCGCTGCGCCTGGCGGATTTGCTCGGCCGACGGACCGGAAGGCTGAGGCCGGCCGGCCGGCTGGGCCGCGATCTCCGCCGCTCGGCGCGGACTATGTTCGAGGCTGAGATGCTTGTCCCGGGCGACCGCGGTGAGATCGGCATTGACCCGGTCGACGAGCACCGCCGGATCCGAGACGTCGTAGCGGCCCTCGGCAAGCCCCTTGGCAAGGATCGCATCGAGCCTGGGCCGGACTTCGGGTAGGACGTAATTGGCGGCGAGGAGCCGCCTCACCTCGGCGACGATGGTCCGGCCGTCGGCGGTCACGGCGGCGGCCGGCTGCGGGTCGGGCTGCGCCGTCGAGACCTGCGATGAAATGGCGAGGCTTGCGGCGGCGACAAAGGCTATTCCACGGATACGCATTCACTCTCTCCTGGGCATTCAAGCTGCATCCCTGGCGACTGTTATTGACTTGGTATGCCGCCAGTTTCAGGCAAAGAGGGTCGATGACGCGCCATAATATGGCTAAACGGGACAGTGATTTAACTTGATGGACAAGAACCTCGACCCGCTCGACCTGAAGCTCCTGACCTTGATCCAGGCCGACAACCTCCTCACCGCGGAAGTGCTGGCCGATCGGGTCGGCCTCTCCCCCTCCGCCGTCGCGCGCCGGCTGCGCCATCTTCGCTCGACCCGGGTGATCGCGGGCGACGTCGCGATCGTCTCCGAGCAGGCGCTTGGCCGCCCGCTCTCCGCGGTCATCCACGTCCAGCTCGAGCGGCACGCCTTGACGGAGGTGGCGAGCTTCAAGCGCCAGCTCGCGACCTGCGACAACGTCCAGTTCTGCCTCGAGATTTCAGGGGCGTTCGACATCCTCCTGCTCGTGGTGGTGGCCGACATGGAGGCTTTCAACCTGTTCGCCGACGATCTGCTCGCCGGCCAGCGCGCCGTGCGCCGCTACGAGACGAGCTTCGTCAAGCGCCGGGTCAAGGCGAGCCTGGCGCTTCCGCTCGACCAGCTTGCGGCTCCGTAGCTCCTCCCCGGGACGGGGAGGGGACCAGCCGAAGGCTGGTGGAGGGGGCCCGCGCCGCCGCTGCGCCGACGCTGGGCCCCCTCCACCACGCGCTTCGCGCGCGGTCCCCCTCCCCGTTCCGGGGAGGAACTGCTAGTCGCCGTCCATGCCTTCTCCTGACACCGACGTGCTCATCATCGGCGCGGGCCATAACGGTCTCGTTTGCGCTTACTACCTGGCCGCGAAGGGTCTGAAGGTCACGATCCTGGAGCGCCGGCACATCGTCGGGGGCGCCGCTGTGACCGAGGAATTCCACCCCGGCTTCCGAAACTCGACCGCATCCTACACGGTGAGCCTGCTCAACCCGAAAGTGATCGGGGACATGCGGCTCTACGAGCACGGCCTCAAGGTCGTGCTCAGGAAGATCGACAATTTCCTCCCCACGCTCGGGCCGGACCACCTCCTATCCGGCCGTGACGGCCTCACCCGGCAGGAGATCGCGCGCCACTGCCTGAAGGACGCGGAAGGCTATGATTCCTATTCGGCCGCTTTGGGCTCGGTCGTCGCGATCCTCCGCGACTGGATCCTGCGCGCCCCGCCCAACGCCGGCGGAGGGCTCGCCGACGTCCTCGCCGCACTGAAGCTCGGCAATGCCGTTCGAGGGATGAGCGCCGAGGAGCAGCGCAACCTGCTCGACTTCTTCACCAAGTCCGCGGCCGACATCCTCGGTCGCTATTTCCGGACCGACATCGTCCAGGCCCTGTTCGGCTTCGACGCGGTGGTCGGCAATTACGCCAGCCCGTGGAGCCCCGGCTCGGCCTACGTCCTCCTCCACCATCTGTTCGGAGAGGCGGCGGGCGTTGCCGGCGCCTGGGGGCACGCCGTCGGCGGCATGGGCGCAATCACCCAGGCGATGGCGAAGGCCTGCCGCGAGAAGGGCGTCGAGATCCTGCTCGATACGCCGGTCGAGGAGATCCTTGTCGAGCGCGGCCGGGCCGCGGGCGTGGTCGCCGGCAGCAAAACCTATCGCGCCCGGGCCGTCGCGGCCGGAGTGAACCCG
>DASVUW010000257.1:0-14171 GCA_036386845.1 Allosphingosinicella sp.
CGAAGCGGTCGCGCAGGAACAGGTTGAAGCGCGTGAACGCCGGGTGCTGCGACGGCTTCACATATTGGCGGAGCGCGATCACGGACGGGATCTGCATCGCGCGCGTCGGGCTGTGCACCTCGCGCGCATAGCTCGCGACGATGTCGACGCGCTCGAGGAACACCGCCTTGATCGCGGTCTGCCACGGCCACAGGCTGAGCGGATAATAGCTCAAGGGCGTGTAATCGGCGTTGAGCACGAGCGCGGGGCAGGCGTCCGGATGGCGGAGAAGGTCGGGATGGTACATGCGCCGCGCGGAACCCTCCTCATCGCGAGGATGGACGCCCGGCCTGTCGCACTCAGGACGGGGGAGCCCCTCCCCAGTCCAAGCCCACTCCCATGGGGAGGTGACGGCGCCATGACAGCATGGCGCGAGTCGCCGGGTCAAGGGTCGAGATGAGAGTTGTCACCCGTTTCGCTCCGAGCCCGACCGGGCGGTTGCATTTAGGCCACGCTTTCTCGGCCCTGCTCGCCCATGAATATGCGCGCAGCCGGGACGGCGCCTTCCTGCTGAGGATCGAGGATATCGACCCGGGCCGAGCGCGAACGGAGCATGTCGCCTCGATCATCGAGGACCTCGCCTGGCTCGGGCTCGAATGGGACGGCGAGATCCTCTTCCAGTCCGAGCGGCTGACGCTCTATGCCGAAGCGCTGCACCGCCTGAGGGCGGCGGATCTCGTCTACCCCTGCTTTTGCACCCGCGCCTCGATCGCCGCGGAGATCGCCGCCAGCGCGGCCGCCCCGCACGGGCCCGACGGGCCACTCTACCCAGGCATCTGCCGCGCGCTTTGCCCCGCCGAACGCGAGCGGCGAACGACGATCGAGCCTCACGCCTGGCGCCTCGACATGGCGAAAGCCGCGACCGCGGCCGGTCCGCTCTACTGGCGCGACGGCGACACGGAGGTCCAGGCCGAGCCGGAGGTCCATGGCGATGTCGTCCTCGCCCGCAAGGACGCGCCGGTCAGCTACCATCTGGCTGTCACCCTGGACGATGCTGCCCAGGCCGTCACCGACGTCGTCCGCGGCCGCGACCTTTATGCGGCTACCGACGTCCACCGCCTTCTCCAGGCCCTGCTCGGACTGCCGACTCCGCACTACCATCACCATCGGCTCCTGCTCGATTCCGAGGGCCGGCGCCTCGCCAAGCGCCACGGCGCTCCGGCGCTTCGCGAGCTTCGCCAGGGGGGCGCCGACCCCAGGGCGCTGGCCGCCGGGCTTCTGACGGGACAAATGCCGTATGGATATTCGGCCGAAGACACCTAGATAGGCGCGATGACCACCATCCTCATCATCCTGATCGTCTTGATGGCCGGGGCGACGCTTTTCGTGCTGGCGAAGGGCGTGATCGGCATGGCCCAGGGCAAGGACATTACCGGCGCACGCTCGCAGGCGCTGATGCGCAAGCGCGTCCTGTACCAGGCCGTCGCCATCGTCCTCGTCGTCCTGCTGCTGATCGTCGCCGGCGGAAAGAACTGACGCTGGTCCGGCTCAACAAAATCTACACGCGCACCGGCGATTCCGGTTCAACCGGCCTGGCCGACGGCTCGCGACTTTCCAAGTCCCACCCGCTGTTCGACGCGATCGGCGACGTCGACGAGGCCAACAGCGCGATCGGAGTCGCCGTCCTCGAAGTTGCGGACGAGGCGCTGGGGCGAATGCTGACCGCGATTCAGAACGAATTGTTCGATCTCGGCGCGGACCTCGCCACGCCCGGCGACGATTTTGCGCCGTCCGAAATGACCCTCCGGATCGTCCAGCCGCAGATCGAGCGGCTCGAGATGGAAATCGATTCGATGAACGAAAGCCTGCAGCCGCTCCGAAGCTTCATCCTCCCCGGCGGCGGCGGCGGCGCCGCGGCGATCCACCTCGCCCGGGCAATAGTCCGACGCGCCGAACGCTCGGCGATCGCGGCCTCGGAGGCGGCCCCGCTCAACCCCCTCGCGCTCATATATCTGAACCGCCTTTCCGACCATCTCTTCGTCATGGCCCGCCTCGCCGCCTCCGCTCAAGGCGGGGAAGTGCTCTGGAAGCCGGGAGCGACTCGATAGATCGTCGTCCCAGCGAAGGCTGGGACCCCAGGGGGTGAAGGGCGCGGCGTTTTTCACCCGGTGGGGCCCCAGCCTTCGCTGGGGCGACGGGGCAGACTAACCTCCATCAGGTTTTTCATGTAGGGACGGGAAAATGGCCACTCAGGCAGCCTCGACGCCGGAACCGGCCCTCCCCGACCGCTACCGGGCCGTCCGCGGCCTGAGCGAGGCGATCGCCGCTCCGCTCTCCGATGCGGATGCCACCCTGCAGCCGATGCCGGACGCCTCGCCCGCCAAATGGCATCTCGCCCACACCAGCTGGTTCTTCGAGACCTTCGTCCTGCGCGATCACGTGGCCGGGCATCGCCTGTGGAATGAGAGCTGGGCCTATCTGTTCAATTCCTATTACGAGGGTGAGGGCGAGCGCCAACCGCGCGACCGCCGCGGAATGCTCAGCCGCCCAGGCCTGGACGAAGTCCGCGACTGGCGCGCCTATGTCGACGAGGCGGTGATTGCGGCCCTCCCCCGGCTTCCTGAAGCAGCGCTGGCCCTGGTCGAGCTCGGCCTGAACCACGAGCAGCAGCATCAGGAGCTGATGCTGATGGACCTCACCGCCGCGCTCGCCGGGAATCCGCTCCGCCCGCCGCTCTGGCCGGCGGCTCCCCCCGGCCCGGGACCGCTCGCTAGCCCGATGGCCTGGACGGAGGGGCGGCGCGGGCTCGTCGAGATCGGCGACGACGGCGCCGGCTTCGCCTTCGACTGCGAAGGCCCCCGCCACCCCGCCTTGCTCCATCCGCACGCGCTTGCGGACCGGCTGGTAACCAACGCCGAGTGGCTCGGCTTCATCGAGGACGGCGGCTACGCCCGCCCCGGGCTTTGGATGGCGGACGGCTGGGCCTGGGTGACGGCGAACCGGATCGAAGCTCCGCTTTACTGGAGTCTCGGGGCCCAGGGCTGGACGCGCTTCGCGCTCGACGGCCAGCGGCCGCTCGCGCCGGCGGAGCCGGTCGCCCATATCAGTTGGTACGAAGCCGACGCTTATGCCCGCTGGGCGGGAGCGCGGCTCCCGCGCGAGGAGGAATGGGAAGCCGCGGCCTCCGGCTTCGACCCGGGCGGGGGAACCCAGCTGGACCGGGCCGGCCCGGTCCGACCGCGTCCCGCATTCCCCGGCGAAGGCCTGCGCCAGATGTATGGCGACTTGTGGGAATGGACGATGAGCGCCTTCGCGCCTTACCCCGGCTACCGGCCGAAGGAGGGCACGGTCGGCGAATATAACGGCAAGTTCATGTGCAACCAGTTCGTTCTGCGCGGCGGAAGCTGCGCCACCCCGCGCGGCCACCTTCGGGCCGCCTACCGGAACTTCTTCTACCCCCATCAGCGCTGGATGTTCTCGGGGCTGCGCCTGGCCCGCGACGTCTAGACCGTGGACATGCCCCGCACCCCCGTCGCCGACCCGGCCTTTCTCGAAGACGTCCTCGCCGGACTCGCCGCCCCGGTCCGAGCGATACCGGCGCGCTGGTTCTACGACAGGCGCGGCTCCGAGCTGTTCGAGGCGATCACCCGGCTTCCCGAATATTATCTCACCCGCACCGAAACCGCTCTGCTCGAGCGGCGCTGCCCGGACGTCGCCCGGATCGCCGGCCCGGGCCAGGCCGTGGTCGAGTTCGGTTCGGGCGCATCGGTGAAGACGCGGATCCTGCTCGCCGCGGCCTCGGCCTCCACCTACGTCCCGATCGACATCAGCGGCGATTTCCTGCGCGATGCCGCAGCCTCGATCGCCGGCGATTTTCCCGGCCTCCCCGTCCATTCGATCGAGGCGGACTTCACCCATCCGATCCGGCTTCCCGTCGAGCTGGACGGATCGCCGAAGCTCGGCTTCTTCCCGGGCTCCACCATCGGCAACATGGTCCCCGCCAGCGGAGTCGACCTGCTCCGGGCCATGCGCCGGACGCTGGGCACCGGCGCCTGGCTGCTCATCGGATTCGACCGCGTCAAGGATCCCGCCGAGCTTTTGAGAGCCTATGACGACCAGGCCGGGACGACCGCCCAATTCAACCTCAACCTGCTCGAGCGAATCAACCGCGAGCTGGCCGGCGATATCCCGGTCGAGGCCTTCCGCCACCGCGCCCTCTGGAACGAGAAGCTGAGCCGAATCGAGATGCACCTCGAGGCGACCCGCGATGTCGGCTTCAAGGTCGCGGGCCGCCCTTTCTCTATGTCGGCCGGCGAGACCATCCACACCGAGAACAGCCACAAATATGGCGAACGCGACGCCAGGCTTCTGATGCTCGCAGGAGACTGGACCCCGTTAGAAGAATGGACCGACGAGGAGGCGAGGTTCGCGCTGGTGCTTGCGAGGGCGGAGCCCGAACGAGCCGCGCCATAAAAAGTCAGTCGCGAGCTCCGATCCAAGCGACGTTCAACTTTCGCCTAGAAAGAGGCCTTGGGCGCCCGGTGGGGGAGCCTGGCGGAAGGATTCCACCTGCTCCGGCGTGCCGAGCATTCCAACTTGCTCCAGCGGGACTTCGCTGATGGTGACAAATTCGCCATCCGCGATGAGGCGGTTGTACATGGGTGCGACGTAGCGTTCGCCCTTCTCCGTGCCGGCACCGGCCGCGAAAAAATCTCGATAGAGCCGCCGGTAGAGCGCTGCCGAGGCAAACCAATAAAATCCGAGCGTAGCGTGCGGGGAGATACGTGTTTTCTCTCGAAGTTCGAGGACTCGGCCGTCGGGGTCTGTGCGCGCGAACGACCAGGAATCGCCGGGTCCGGGAAAGCACGGGATCCATCCCGCGGCATCAGGCGCGATGCCGCCGGGATCCATCGCTCCCGGGCAAACAAAGGTGTCGATGTTGAAGATGGCGAACGGCAGCGAAGGCTCCGCCCGCTCTGCTAGATAGAGCGCGGTCGTCGCCTGGCCGTCGGTGGGCGCATCCAGCTCGATGAGGTCGGCCCTTCGGATGCCGAGGGCTTCGCACCGATGCTTGATGAAAGGCTGCGGCTCCTCCTCGCCGCGCGCGGCGAAGCTGAAGGCCCACCCCGCCTCCCGAAACGCTGCGAGCGACATCATCGACCAGTCGAACAGCGGTCTTCCGCCGACGACGATCTCGTATTTCGGCCGGGTGTGCCCGGCCTCTCGAAAGCGACTGCCAAGTCCTGCCATGGTGATTGCGATGGTACCGGTCACGGCGTGCCCCGAAAATTGCGGTCCCGATCGCAGATTGCGATCAGTTCTGGAATGGTGTGGCTCAGGAACTCGCGCGGGCGCACGGTGCGATCGTCCACATAGAGGCCATCATGGCCTGGCCATGGCTTGGACATCCAAATTTCGTCATATGGAATACCGTGCCGCTCGAGCCATGCCGACAAAGTGGGGAACACATTTTTCAGTATCTCCCCGGCATTGCCATCGTAGGTGCGCATGCCGCGAGAGGAGGCTAGGATGATCCGCCAGCCATCGGCCTTCAGCTCCAGGAGACGGCTTTTCATCGCCTCGTCGACCGGAAGCTCGGCATAAGATTCGTTCGCCGCCTTGATCGGGCAAAGTGTGCCATCGATATCGACAACGATGACCTTGTTCGTGGCGATCAACTGCTTCTCTCCAACTCTTCGATGATCCGGCATGCCGCGAGGCAGAAAGCCGGCAACTTACGAGGCACGTCCGAATGAAGCGGCAGCAGCGACATGAACAGCGATAGCTCGCACGTGCGGACCATGCGATAATCGAAACCTTCTGCTTTCAGCCGTTTCACGAACGCCTGCTGTGCCCACCCCGGGACTCCGCCGTCCTCAAACTCAAGATCGAGCTCCAGCTTCTCAGTGAGGCCGTAGGTGAACAAGCCGTTGTTGATGAAGTCATACTGCCCGAGAATGGAGTGGCTGAATTTCGCCAGATCGTAGACGGGGTGCAGATAGGCGTCCTCCGCACCGACCGCACCGCGTGGGTCGATCAGCCGGAAGAGTCCAAGCTCCCGATTGAAGAGGATGTTCGAGAGGCAGGGGTCGCCATGGCTGAACGCGAGCTCCGCGGCAGCATCTCGCTCGATCGCCGCTGATACAATGCTGCGGCTCCGCTCCCGCATCTCCTCCAGTCCGCCGCAGCGCCCGGTCTGATGGAGTAATCCGTCGATGCGCTGGCCCAGCGCCCCTTCCATTAGGATATCGAGCCGCGCTTCCATCTTTCCAAGAATATCCTGCCGCGACCTTTCTCGTACGGCCTCCACGCCGATGTGCCGATGGGGCCTGTCCAGGATGAACTCGAAGAAGCGGTCGAGCAGAACGTCAAAGCTTCTAGGTTCGAAGCTATGATGGACCATTTGCAACGCCGCATCCGGTACGGCCAGGTTCTCCATCGAATAGGCTGCACCGTCTTCGGTTTCCTGATAGTTGAAGGTCGGCACGAGAAAGCGCTTCAGGGCTTCCGGTGCGGCCTGGAAGAAGCCGTATTCAGCACGCATCTTCGCTCGGTCGGAAGAGGACTTAGTGAAAATTGTCCCACCGATCCTGGTTTGGTTGAACTGGCGAGCTTCCGTCGCCCCGCTCATGAAGGCGAGGAACGATCGCACGTCGCGCAAGTCGACGAAGCCGCAGACGTTCGGGATGGAAGTGGCTCGCTGCGCGAAATTGGAGAGAAACCAGCGACGGTCGCGCGCGTCCTCGGTGCGCAGCAGCGCCAGCGCGTCGTCGCGTCGAAGCAGCGTCACCGCCTCGTCTTCGAAGCGCGGGCCATAGAGTGCGGGCTCGATCGCGTAGGGAAGCTTGGCGAGCGTTTGCTCAAAGCGGGGAAGGTCGCTCGGCATCAGTGCGGCGGGAAGCCGGAGAACGAAATCCTGCGCATCCAGCCGTTCGATCCACTCGACCGCTGCCGCGAACTCGGCCGGACTGGATATCCGGCGAAAGACGACCCTTCCAGCGGCGGCAGCTGCTTCGATCAAGTCGCCCAGCCGCTGGCGCCGCCGCATCACGTCGGAAAACCGGTCGACTCCGATGATCTGGTGGACCGGCGCCGGCGGAGGCCCGCAATCGTCGTACAAGAAAACCGTGGTCATGCAGCCTCTTCCCGGTCGACTCGCTCACCTTGCCCGCTCGCACGCAGCCGCGCGCGGCTAGGTTCCACTCGATTGCGCCGTCGGTAACCAAAATAGGCGAAGGGCCAAACCGCTAGTAAAAAAAGGAAGAAAATCCGGCTTGTTTGTCCCAGCTCGCTAGCGCCGCCCCCCAGCAGCATCCGCCAACTCTCCCCAGCCCGCGTGACCATGGCTTCCGTGGGAACCACGAAGCTGGGCATGTCCGTCCCGACGGCGGAGAGCGCGGCATAGACGGCGGCAAGCTCGATGCTCCAGATAGCAATTGTGCTTAGGGCAAGAAAGGGCAGGACCCGGTGAATCGTCTGCCGCGCTACTGTCAGAAGGCCGCGTAGATAGCTGACCCACCGCAGCAGGCGGACGGCATAGTCGCCATAATGGTTCGTGAAGATATGGCGTTGCGCACTCTCAAGCAGGACGGGAAGAATGAGGAAAGCGATCACGAGCGCAGTCAGGCCGACGCCAAGGACGCCGGTGAAGCTCGCTACGTCCGTATGACCCATTCGCAGAAGGTAGATCGACAGCGCGACCAGCACGAGTCCGTCCATCGAACGATCGATCAGAACCACGAGAACGGCGCGGGTCCAGGCTCGGCCGGCGCGGCCAAGCTCGTGCAGCCGAATCAACTCATCGGTCTTCAGCGGCAGAAGGAGCGACCAGGGAGCAACGAAGAAGTGCAGATAGACGCCAGTCCGGAAGCTGAGTCCGATCATCGGCGTGGCGATGATCGCGAGCCGCAACGCGCGCATGAGGTGTGATGCGAGGTAGAGCAGGCCGGCCAGGAGTAGCAAGCCGATCCGTTCCGAACCGTGCAGGTCCGCCTTGTCCTGGGTTACGAGGCTCAGGCCGATGACCGCCAAAAAGACAATCGCCGAAGCTCCCGCGAGCCAGAAAAGCGGCAGTCGCTTGCCGAGACGCATCAATTGGTTTCCACGTCCGGCCACCGGGCGATCAGCGTGGAAGGATAGGATTCGCGCGGCACGTCCCGGTGCTCGGCTGCGTGGAAGCGTTGGGGGGAGGCGACTCGCTGCCGCAGGAGGCGAAGCATGCGCATGCCTTGGCTGAACAGCTTGGCATTCGATACCTGGTCGTCCTCGCGCCATTTGATGGGGAAGAAGAGCAGTGGAACTTTGCGGTCGGCGAGGCCGAAAACCAGATAATAGTTGAACGTCAAGTCGTCCGCGTAGCGCAGGTGGAAGCCGTCGTCGAAGATTGCTCGACGAAACATGTTGAGGCCTGAACCAAGGTCGTAGAGCCGGACTCCGGCCACCCCTGAGAAGACCAGATTGAACGCGCGGTTCGCCCACGTCCGAAGCGCCGAATAGCCCAGGAGAGTCGCGCCGGGCATGAATCGAGCGCCCAGCAGGGCGTCGGTCCTGCGATGCTCGCCATTGCGTATCAGCGGCAGCAGATCGTCCACGGACCCTTGATCGTCGCCGTGCAGCACGATGACGTAATCGTAACCGTGCTGGCGGGCGAACTCGAACCCTACCTTGTGCGATCCGCCAAGCCCATAATTGTCGTCATTGCGAAGCAGGTAGCGGCGCGGCGTAGCCGCACCGGCCAACGCGCTCCGCGCCGCCTCCAGCGTTCCGTCAACCGAGCGATTGTCGACGCAAAGGATGCCAAACTCCTGCGGGAGATCCCGAAGCACGGAAAGCTGCGCAATGACTCGGGGGATTTGAGCTTCGCAATTGTACATCGGCACGAAGAGCAGGATGCGTTCGTTCGCAGGCGCGGGTGCTGAGGGCGAGTTGCTCACGTTACCATCCCCTCAAATGAAGCTGAACCGGCGCTCGATGATCACCCCCATCGCAACGTAATTCGAATACATGGTCAAGGGAGTGACGAGGATCTTCGCGGCCGGCGGTACGATCTGCGCCAGCGTAAACCACCCCGACGACGCAGAGACCACCATTCCGCTCAAAATCCCACTTGATAGGAGCAAGGCTGCCAGGCTGTCGATTGCGGCTGATGCGAGCAGGATGGCGACGAAGTTCCAAAGCACGTAAGCAGCGATCGCGGCTGCCAGCGGGCGCTTGAGATTGCGAAATATGAGGCGACGTGCGGTGACGAATACGAACGCGACGGCTGCAGTCGCGCCGAGGATATTGGCGATAAACAAATCCAGGCCATTGTGGGCGAGGATGGTAAACAGACCAAAATCCATAAGCCAGCCCAACCCGGATATCAAGGCGAAACCATGGAGGCGCACCTTCCCCGTTGACTGAATGTCGGGGTCGGTTTCCATTAGCGAACGCTCTTTCTGCCCATGGTCCACGCGCGCGCTATCAATGCGCAAGGCGGTCATTCTGCGGAAGCGCCGTTGCGCTGACAACACTGTACGGCCTTTTGATTGCGAGGCGCTCTTGGCAAAGCTGTCCCGGCTTGTCCAGCTTGTCACGGACTCCCCCGGGCTCTGAAGGTCCGGGCACGACGTTCGAATGGCGGCGTCCCGCACGGCCCCTTCATTGCGCAGCGCCCGAAGACCTAACGGCGGCTTGAGCGTACGGCGGGCCGATCGCCGTCTCCTCGATGGGCTGGTCGCGGCTCGCCATCTCTGCTGCTCCGAGCAAGGCGGTGCCGCAAAGGCAAGGTCAGAAGGCACGCGGAGACCTCGCGGTGTGGAAGTGCACCACGCTCAGGCGCCGGGCTTGTCGAGAGTAGCGCTTTGGTCTACCCGCCAAAGCCCCCAGCCGTCAGCATGAAACGCTACCACAAGGACCTTCAATGGCAGACCAAGAATCCAAGGCCTCTGGCGCGTGGGCACCCTACCTTCTTCCTTCCGTTGGATTATACTTGATACTGGCAACTTTTCTTGTTGCGGCAGTCGGGATTATAACCAGGACTCCTCTTGGTGATTTCTTCTTCCTTACAGACTCTTTGTATCGATCACAGAACGGAGAAGTGCCGCACACTGACTTCATATCGCCGGTTGGGATAGCGTTTTACCTGCCATTGTCATGGACGGCTTTCTTCAAGGCTTCTGGGCTAAAAAATATACTCTATGTGCATGCGATGATGGGCGCTTTGGTTTTAATCGTTTGCTTGTCGATGAAATCCCGGCTCAAGCCGCTCGAATTTGCTTTGATTACTGGCCTGCTCCTTACCACTGCCATGACAGGTCGGGATGTTGACGGGGGACCGCTGACTTACAGTTGGCTTGCACCTTACAACCGGTGGGGTTGGGCGTTTGCGGGTGTGTGTATTGTTCTTCTGACGGTGCAAGCAAATAATGTAGCCCAAAGTCGAAACAAGGATGCGGTGCTGATTGGCCTGCTCCTTTCGTTTCTGCTGTACTTGAAAGTAACATTTTTTGTGGGCATGTTGCCCATTGTCGCTGTGTGCTGGGCGCTCGGCCGGGTCCACACCGGCACACTCGTAAAAGCTGGGGCCGTCATTGCTGTGTTCATGACGGCTGTCGAGATTCTGTATGGCAATAATCTGGATTACCTCCGCGATATTCAATATGCCAGTCGCGTTGGATTGGCCGACGGGATCGGAACGCGGGTCCCGAAATTGGCTTTCGCAGCGATCTTGGCCGGCGTCGCCTTCTCTGGCTCCTTTGCAGTCGCGTGCCTGTTGCTGCGCGTCGGGCCTGCAAAGCTTATCAGGCAGCATTGGAGGCCTCTGCTCGTGTTCTCGTTCGTAGTTGGCGGGGTAACGTTCATGAAGTTCCAAACGCACCCCTATGCCGAGTTCACCCTGTATAGCGTTGCATTCATTCTTCTCGTGGCAGAGCTCAGCGGACGGCTCGGCGCGTCGCCAGGGGGAACACCCTCATCTTGGATACGCTTCGCGCCGCTCGCCGCCATCCTCGCCTCGGCTCCGTTCATTGCTCTTGATGCCGGGTCGTTGGCGGCTCATGCGTGGGAAACTCGAACTGCGGGTCACTGTCGCCCGTTCGCTTCCGTCAGCCCTCGCATGACCGATCTGATTTTGTCGGAACCCAACCTCTTCGGCGAACCGGAGTGCCTGGATCTCAACTCATCCGCGACTCGACTTCCGCAGACCCTGTTGGCGCACGCGCAACGGTTCCAGGAAGCCGCCGCTTACCTCAAACCTCGGGTGCAGGGACGGCAAGTCGTTGCATCATTTGAGTTCGCGAATCCGTTCCCATATGCGCTTGGCGTCGAGGCGCCGAGGGGAGCGCTGATCTGGATGCACGAGGGCAGAACCTTCGGGCAGCAGCATCATCCAACCACATGCTTCTTGGAGGGCTCCGACTGGTTGGTCGTGAGCAACTATGCTCAGGTGCCGGATTACGCTTGGCCGTCTCGCTTCCCGCTGCTCCCGTATTTGCGCCGGCTCGTAATCGCGCCGAGCGAAAACTTTCACGGCTTCGGCCGAGATCTGTGGACGATTTACAGGAGCTACGTCCGCGCCAACTTCAAACAAGTCTGGGCAAGTGATGAAACGGTGATATTTCAGCGCGTCCGTCCGAAGAGCGCAGCTTTTGACACCTGTCGAGGCTTGGCTCGTGGATCGGGTCAACCCAGGTGATCGCTATCTGGCTCTCGGAACTGGCAAAGAGAATGGAGCGACAACGCCGATCGCCTACCGCCGAACCACCCTTGCCCGCCAGGTCGTGATATAGTCCCTCGACCCTCGGCACTCGTCCATCTCCGATTGCTTGACCAGCCGGAAGACGCGGCCGTCCCAGGCATATTCGGAATTGGTGCCGCAATCGCCGAGCCCCCTGCCCTTCGAGAAGCTGGTGAGGAGGCCGCGCTCCGCGTCCCAGCCAGCGTTGATCAGCATGGGCTTGCCCTCTCCCGCCCACCAGCCCGGCCGGTGGTCGAAGGACGCGATTTCGGCCCGCCCGCCGCGTCGGACCAGGAAAGGGACGTAGCTGATATTATAGGCTCCGGAGCCGCAGGCGAGCAGAAGCAGGGTCTCGCCGGCGCCGAGGGCGGCGATCTCGACCTCCTCCGGGCCGCCCACCTCGTCGATCGTGCAGCCATGCTTCCGGCGCAGCGCCTGGAGCGCGGCGGCGCTGAGGACCTGTCCGCGCCCGCTCGACCTGGGCCGGGCCACCACGACGGGCAGGGGCGGCGGAGGGGGCGCGGCCGCGCCGCTGCCGCGCCTCACCAGAGCCGTGGGCGTCCCGACCCGGCGCTGCTGCTCGTCCATGTAGAGCAAGGCGGCGCTCGCCCCCTTGAGCGAGACCGTGCCGAGCGGCTTTCCGTCCGCTCCGTGCAATTGCAGCCGGGCGGCGGAGCGGAGCGCGCCGAGCACCGCCGCGATATCGGCCGGGGCGACTCGAGTCTCGCCGTCGGGGCCGCCGACGAGGCGCGCCGGGAGCCTCTTGCCGTCTGCACTGAGAGCGACCGCGTCGCCGACCGAGCCGAGATCGAAGTCGATGACCGGCTGCGCCCCGGCCTCAGGCCCGCGACTGACGCTCATCGTCAGGGCGTCGTCCGGCCAGTGTTCCGGGACCAGCGCCACGGCCTGGCAGGCCCGGCCATTGTCGCAGCCGACGGTCCAATCCTGGAAGCCCTTCAGCGCGGTGGGCTGCGGGACGGCGGCGAGGAGGAGTAGAGGGAGGAGAGGGATCATTCCGGGAGCGTAGCGCCAGCCAGGACGAAAACCAACCTTGCCCCGTAGTCATTCAGCTCGTCATTGCGAGCGCAGCGAAGCAATCCAGCGGCATCGACGCTCGAAGATGGATTGCTTCGTCGCTTCGCTCCTCGCAATGACGGGGCGTCGCGGAATGGAGAGGGACACGCCATTGCCCCCGTCGCGCCCCCGCCCTACATCGCCGGGAAGCGACCTGCGGGGAGAGACTGATGCTGCTGGCCCTCATCCAGATATTGCTTATCCTTCTGACGGTGGTCTGGTGGATCATCGTCATCCAGATGATCCTATCCTGGCTGGTGGCCTTCAACGTCATCAACACCCACAGCGATTTCGTCCGGGGCCTGATGCGCGGGCTCGACCGGTTCCTGGAGCCGGTCTACCGGCCGATCCGCAAGATACTTCCCGATTTCGGAGGGCTCGATTTCAGCCCGATGGTCGTCCTCATCGTCCTCCTGATCCTCGACAGGTTGCTTCGCGGAGTCGCTCTCGACGTCGCGATGAGCTACCGGTGACCGCGGAGCGCATCGACGGCCGGGCGTTCGCCGCACGGCTGCGCGAGCGCGTCGCTTTCGCCGTTCCCGGCTTCGCCGAGACCGCCGGCCGGGCTCCCGGCCTCGCCGTCGTCCTGGTCGGCGACGATCCGGCGAGCCAGGTCTATGTCCGCTCCAAGGGCCGGGCGACCGACGAGTTGGGAATGGCCAGCTTCGAGCACCGGCTGCCCGACGACGTTTCGCAGGAGGAGCTGCTCGCCCTTGTCGGCCGGCTCAACGGCGACGAGGCGGTCGACGGGATCCTCGTCCAGCTTCCTCTGCCGGCCGGGATCGACGACAAGGCCGTGATCGAGGCGATCGACCCGGCCAAGGACGTCGACGGCTTCCATCCCATCAATGCCGGGCGCCTCGCCATAGGCGAGGAAGGGCTGGTGCCCTGCACCCCGCTCGGCTGCCTGATGCTCCTCAAGGACCGGCTCAGCGACCTTTCTGGCCTCGAGGCGGTGGTGATCGGCCGATCCAACATCGTCGGCAAGCCGATGGCTCAGCTCCTGCTCGCCGAGAATTGCACCGTCACACTTGCCCACAGCCGGACCCGCGACCTCGCCGGGGTGGTCCGGCGGGCCGACATCGTCGTCGCCGCCGTCGGCCGGCCTCAAATGGTTCGGGGCGGCTGGCTGAAGCCGGGGGCGACGGTGATAGACGTCGGGATCAATCGAATCGCCGCGGAGGACGGGGGCAAGGACCGCCTCGTCGGCGACGTCGACTATGCCGGCGCCTCCGAAGTCGCCGCCGCAATCACCCCGGTGCCGGGCGGCGTCGGGCCGATGACCATCGCCTGCCTGCTCGAGAACACGCTGGAGGCGGCGCTGGCGCGGCGCGGGGCGCGCGGCTGATGCGCCTCTACCGGATCCTGCGCGGGGTCGGGGTGGCCGCGCTGCTCGCCGCCG
>DASVUW010000258.1:0-5014 GCA_036386845.1 Allosphingosinicella sp.
CCTCTTCACCGGCCTCAGCGGGCAACCGCTCAGGCCGAGAAGGCGCTCCACGCCCATTGGCGCTCCGCCCCTTCGTGCCTTCGCGATCTTTGTGCGAACCGAAAAAGCGGCCTCTCCCCGCCCCCGATCTCCCGCCCCTACCGCCCGCAGGTCTTCCGCCCCGCCTTCATCCCGAAGCGCCTCGGCCCGGCCACGCCGGACGTCTCCGGAATGCCGACGATCGCCACGTCCACATGGCAGCGGCCGGCGCTCACCCGGTAGAGATCCGGGCGGACATATTGGACTCGGTCGATCGGAGCGCCGGCGAACGCGTCGGCCACCCCGTCCGCCTCGAGCACCGCCTGGAGCTCGGCGAGGCGCTGATATTGGGGCGGCAGCGCCGCGCAGACCGGCACGGCGGCCGCCGCCGTCCCGAGGGCGAGGAGGCGAATAAGGGTTCGCATTGCGGGTCCTTTCCAGTCGTTACGCCCGAAGCCTAGCAAAGTCCGAAGCCGATGACTGTCATTAGCGACTGTCACTGGTGGCAGTCACTCCCTTCGCCGGCTCGCGCCAGGCACGAGCGCTCCGCGCTCGCCGCCCCCGCAGCCCTTGGTGCCTTCGTGCCCTCTGTGCGAAAAAAACAACGGCCTTCCGCCCCGGCCGCGCGACGAAATAGGGCCTCGTCCTGGCCGCGGCCGCCGCCTAGCAGGATAAGGCCAGTGACCTGCGCAAGCCCCGATTTGAACGAACCTTCCTCCGAAACGGAGCAAATCGCAATTGCCAGATAGGAAATTTCCTGTATGCGGAATTCATGGAACGAAAGCAGAACTCCGACTCGCGCCCCGCCGAGCAGGCTCCCGCAACCGCGCCTCCCCCCGCCGAACCCGGGCCTGCCCCGGCGAAAGGCTCGGGCCTCTTCGACAAGGCCGGCAACGAGCTCCATCCCACCCACCCGGACCATGGCCCGATGCACCTCATCCCGCGCCAGGAGGACGGCCGGATCGCGACTTATTATTATTGCTCCAAGGCCGAGCTTTACGACATGCAGATCCCCGCCCCTCCCCCTCGGCGGCAGCGCCGCGACGGCTTCACCCCCGAGCGCCAGGAGCAGTTCCTCGAATATGTCCGCGGCGGCGCCTCGGGGCGGGAGGCGGCCCGCAGGGTCGGGATCTCCCCCACCACCGCCTACAATCTCTACAACAGCCCCGACGGCGCCGCCTTCCGCGCCGGCTGGGACGAAGCCGCCAGGGTCACCGACATCGTCCTCGAGGACACGGCCTTCGACCGCGCCGTCAACGGCCAGGAGGAGATCGTCTTCCATAAGGGCCAAAGGGTCGGCACCCGCTGGAAATATGACAACAACCTGCTGATGAAGCTGCTCCGCGCCCGAAACCCCCTCAAATATGCGCCTTTGTCGGAGATCGAGGGCTGGCTGAGGCACCGCGGCATCGCCCCGCGCGCAGACGTCGACGGGGCGCTCGACCGGCTCCGGGACTCCGAGGCGGAATGGGGACGCCGGCTTCCGGGCGAGGAGGAGACTCGGGCTCGGCTGGCGCCGCCGCCCGCGGAAGGCGGAGAGGCTCCCCGCGTTGCGAGCGGCGTGGAGCAATCCGGCGCCGATCCCGATTCCCGATCGGCCGGCGGTCGCGCTTCTCCCGACGACGACTCAAACGAATCCGGGCCGATCGAGCCGGACTGCGCTTCGCCCCGAATTGGACAGCCCGAAGCGGCCCCCGACGCTTCCACTTCGTCCACTTCGCCCCGAATTGAACAGCCCGAAGCGGCCGCCGACGCTTCCACTTCGTCCACTTCGCCCGGAATCGGACAGGAGGCGGCTCGATCCGGCGCCGACCCGAACGGGCCGGCCCCGGATGACGGATCGATCATCTATTATCGGCCGCCGCCCAGGCCGCGCCTGCTGGACGACCCGTGAGAAGCGGCTGTTGAGAAGCGGCTGGCCGACCACGGCCGCAGCAAGGTCGAGTCCCGGCTCGAGGCCGAGGGGGCGTCAGGGGCTGACCGGGCCCTCGTCGCCGTCGTCGGCGAAGAGCAGCAAGGCGGTGACCACGATCACCACGAAGGCGAGAACGGCCCACAGAGTCGCGCCGCGGCGGCGCCCATGCGCCGTCCCGTCATGGGCGAGCTCGAGCCCGCTCTCGACGGTCGCCGCCGGCTCCGGCGCGGACTGCGCAAGGCTCGGGGCCGAAGTGCATGCCAGTGCCGCGGCGCTGAGCGCGGCCGTCAAGGTCCGAATGCGCATTGGGGTGACTCCTCCTGAACAGGTTTTGCCTACCGAGTCGCAACGTCGAGGCAATGACAATAGGGTTATCGAAGTCGTGCCCCTCTCGTCCGGATCCCAGCCTCATCGCTGCCGGGACGGCGGCCGCGGCCCGCCCGGCCGGGGAGTCAGCACGGCGCGAGGCCGGTACGAGGCTGCAGGGAGTCCATGGCCCCGACTCAACCGCGGGAGCGTGGGGCCATGTCCGCCCAAAACAATCCGCATGTCGCCGCGCTTCGCGAAGCCTCGGCGGTGTGAGGAGATTCGGGATTTCGATCGCGATAAAAGGCGCCCTCGCCGCACGAAATTTGCATCCGGCCCCCAAATGGTTCATAAGGTCCGGGCTAAAGTCGCATGCGACGGACATTTCCTTCTTCGGTTGGTTTTTCCTTCTCTCTACGCTGCTAAAGCCCGGCGACATTCATTCAATGTCCGCCGGCACCCTGTATACCAAAGGAAAATACCATGCCGACCGGCACCGTGAAATTCTTCAATCTCGACAAGGGCTACGGCTTCATCCAGCCCGAGGGCAGCGGCAACGACGCTTTCGTCCACATTTCGGCCGTTGAGCGTGCCGGGATGACCACCCTCAACAAGGACCAGCGGGTCAGCTACGATCTCGAGCAGGACCAGCGCGGCAAGACCAGCGCGGTCAACCTGCAGAGCGCGTAAGCCTCTACCGGTTAAAGGAGGGGCGTCGCTTCGGCGGCGCCCCTTTTTTGTGCGCGTCGCCCGAGCGCCGGGAGACCGACGCGGCCCTGCACCGCCGAAGCGGCACAGCCGCCCGACCGCCAGCCGGCCGCGCTGGCCATCGGGGACTGAGCGGATTTGGAGGCGGGGCCGGCGCCCGATCCCCATTCGAGCGCCGCCCCGCCCCCGCCGCGGCCTCACGCCCGCATGGATAGGCGAAGGCCGCGGACGGCGAAAAAGTCGTCCTCCACTGGACCGTCCGGTGCCGAAGGTGCGTGACCGGCATCACGCCCCGGGTTCGGGGTCGGGAACAACCCGGGGCATGGCGGCTTTCTCGGCGATACGGAAAGCCGCCTTCCGGCGGGTGGTGAAGGAAAGGCCCTGCATGCGCGTCCACCATCTCAATTGCGGAACCGATTGCCCGGTCGGCGGCGCCCTGTTCGACGGGCGCAGCCTGGGGCCGCTCGGCCGTCTCGTCTGCCACTGCCTGCTGATCGAGCATGACGAGGGCCTCATCCTCGTCGACACCGGCTACGGCCTGAAGGACGTCGCCCACCCGCACCGGCCGCCGCACCCGCGCATAACCCGGGCGATGCGCACCATGCTCAATATCCGGCTGCGGGAATCCGAGACGGCGGTTCGCCAGATCGAGGCCCTCGGCTTCAGGGCGGCGGACGTCCGCCATATCCTCCTCACCCATCTCGACTTCGACCATGCCGGCGGGCTCGAGGACTTTCCGGCCGCGACGATCCACGTCATGGCCAGGGAGTTCGACGCCGCCACCGGGCCGCGCCGGGGCTTCGTCCCGCGCAACCGCTATCGCCCCTCGCAGTTCGACGAGGTTCGCGACTGGCAGCGCTATGGCGGCCCGGACGGCGAACCCTGGTTCGGCTTCGAGGCGGTGCGGTCCCTGGAGGGCCTGCCGCCGGAGATATTGATGGTTCCCCTCCCAGGCCATACCTGGGGCCATGCCGGAATCGCCGTCGACCGGGGACCGGAGGGCTGGTTGCTCCATGCCGGCGACGCCTATTTCTACCGCCACGAAGTCCGCCGCGCGAAGCGCAAGTGCACCCCCGGCCTTCGCGCCTACCAGACTATGATGGAGGTCGACCGCGAGCGCCGCCTCGCCAACCAGGCCCGGCTTCGAGCGCTTTCTCTGGATCGCGCGGCCGATGTCAAACTGATCTGCGCCCATGACGCGGTCGAGCTGGAGGCGTGCCGGGCCGGGCGGGCGCTGTAGGGATTTTTCCGCGGTTCGAGCGGATGGGGGGCCTGTTTCTATCATTGAGACAGGCCTCACGAGCGCGCTCTGGACTCGCAACGCGAATCCGAACAGAAGGCGCGCCATGTCCAGCCAGCTCGAATTCTATCTGGCCCGAGCCGCCGAAGCGCGGTCCGACGCCGAAGCCGCAACCCTCGACAATGTCCGCAACCGCTGCCTGCGGGCGGCGGAAGCCTGGGACGCCATGGCCGCCCGGGCCCATCGCGGCGACGCGATGCGCGCCCGCCAGGAGGCGGACAAGCGCGCTTTGGCCGACGCTTCGGGGTCCCGCTAGCGTCGCGAACCTTCCCGTGCGGGACCGGCAAGGATTAACCCCGGTTAGCGGTTGCCGCTGATTGAGGCAGATGCTAGCAACGAATTTCGGCACTTGCTGGAGGAGCGACTTCGCCTTCCGGCCTCGGGCCGAACGCATGCGCCGGCATCTAGGCCGGCCACCAAGGTTGACGCTGCATGAGGCATTTTTCTCCCCGGACGCTGCCCTCCCCAACGGGATCGGGCGTTGCGGCCGGGGCATGTCGGCCGGGCTTTTCCGCCGGCCTGCCGCACGCAGCAGAGGCGATTTTTTTCTTTTCAACCCGGACATTGAAGGCGCGCGCCGGTGAGGCCGCGCCTTCGTCCATATTCGAGCGCGCGCCTGGCGCCGCCGCCGCAAGGACGGCACGGCGCGCGTGGAGTGACTTAAATGACAATGCGCATGTTGATCGACGCGCGCCACCAGGAAGAAACCCGGGTGGCGGTCGTCAAGGGAAACCGGATCGAGGAATTTGATTTCGAATCCGCCGAGC
>DASVUW010000259.1:0-6057 GCA_036386845.1 Allosphingosinicella sp.
CCGCTTCTGATCGGCAGGGGCCTTAAGCCGCCAACCGCATCTCCAGGCGATCCCAGATCTCAACCAAAGCGGTGGCGAGTTCGCGCATCATTTCTTCGCTGTGGGAGGGGCCAGGGGTGAAGCGCAGCCGCTCGGTGCCACGCGGCACGGTGGGATAGTTTATCGGCTGCACGTAGACGCCATATTCCGCAAGCAGGATGTCGCTGATCTTCTTGGCCTTGACCGGGTCCCCCACCATCAGAGGGACGATGTGGGTCGTCGACGGCATCACCGGGAGCCCGGCCTCCTCGAAAATCGCCTTGAGGCGGCCCGCATTGGCCTGCTGCGCCTCGCGCTCCGCGCAGGACGCCTTGAGGTGCTTCACGCTGGCCAGCGCTCCCGCGACCAGCACCGGCGACAGCGAGGTGGTGAAGATGAAGCCGGGCGCATAGCTCCTCACCACGTCGACGATGTTGCGGTCGGCCGCGATATAGCCGCCCATCACTCCGAAGGCCTTGCCGAGCGTGCCCTCGATGATCGTCACCCGGCGGGCGACGTCGTCGCGCTCGGAGATTCCGCCGCCGCGCGGGCCGTACATCCCGACCGCGTGGACCTCGTCGAGATAGGTGATCGCCTCGTAGCGGTCGGCAAGGTCGCAGATTTCGGCGATCGGCGCGACATCCCCGTCCATCGAATAGACGCTCTCGAAGGCGATCAGCTTGGGCGCTTCCGGATCCGCCGCTGCGAGCAGCGACTCGAGATGCTCGAGGTCGTTGTGCCGGAAGACCTGCTTCTCGCAGCCCGAGGCCCGGATCCCCGCGATCATCGAAGCGTGGTTCAGTTCGTCCGAAAAGATGACGCAGCCGGGCAGCAGCCGGGCAACGGTGGAGAGAGTCGCCTCGTTCGAGATGTAGCCCGAGGTGAAGAGGAGCGCCGATTCCTTCGAGTGGAGGTCGGCCAGCTCGGCCTCGAGCTCGACATGGTAATGCGTGTTGCCGCCGATGTTGCGGGTCCCGCCCGAGCCCGCGCCGACGTCGTGGAGCGCCTCCTCCATCGCCGCGACGACGTCCGGATGCTGGCCCATGCACAGATAGTCGTTCGAGCACCAGACGGTGATCGGCTTTGGCCCGTTATGCCCCGCGAAGCAGCGCGCGTTGGGGAAGGCGCCCTTGTTGCGAAGGATGTCGATGAATACGCGATAGCGCCCTTCGGCATGCAGCCTGTCGATGGCCTGCGCAAAGATGCGGTTGTAGTCCACGCCTGCTCCCCGGGGGTCCCTTGAGTCCCCGTTAGCCGATTTCGGAGCCGATTGGCTAGATGCTCGTCGTCCCAGCGAAGGCTGGGACCCCAGGGGGTGAAAGGCGCGGAGTTTTCACCCGCCGGGGCCCCAGCCTTCGCTGGGGCGACGGGCCTGCCTCTACGGCCTTACAGCCGCTCCAGGCGGCTCAGGCCGTAGCGGGCGAGGCCGGCCCGATAGGCCTCGAGGTCGGTGTCCCGGCCGGTGAAAAGCGCGATGCCCTCGCTCGCCTCGCCCGGCCATTCGAGATGACGGGTCAGCCAGGCGGTCCGGCGGGCGATCCCCTCCTTGCCGTCGACGAAGCGGACCGGGCGCGGGGAAGCGGCGGCAAGCTCCTCCTCGACCAGCGGGAAGTGGGTGCAGGCGAGCACGATCGTGTCGATCCGATCGCCGCCGGGCTGCTCGAACAGGCCCTCGAGAGCCCGCCGGCAGGCGCCGGCCTTCGCCGTCTCGCCGCGCAGCATCGATTCGGCGAAATCGACCAGGTCGGCAGAGCCGTGGCGGATCACGGTGCAGTCGGAGGCGAATTCCGCCGACAGGCGGTCGACATAAGGCTGGCGGACTGTCGCCTCCGTGCCGAGGACTGCGATCGTCCGGGTCTTCGAGATTTCGGCCGCCGGCTTGATCGCCGGGACCGTCCCCACGACCGGCAGGTCGAGGGCGGCGCGAACGGCGTCGAGCGCGATCGTCGAGGCGGTGTTGCAGGCGATGACGATCAGCTCGGGATCGAACCGCTCCGCAAGCCGGCCGAGGAGCGCGGGCACCCTGGCCTCGATTTCCGCCGGGCGCTTGGTCCCGTAGGGATAGCCCGCGCTGTCGGCGGCGTAGACCAAAGGCGCAGTCGGAAGCAGAGTCCGGATCGCGCCCAGGACGGAGAGGCCGCCAACTCCGGAATCGAAGACGAGGAGAGGACGAGTTGGCATGGCCACGTGCTTAGCCGCCTAACCCCCCTCCCTGGAAGGGAGGGGTTGGGGGTGGGTGCGAGCGAAGCGAGCCTCTCGCGCGCTTAGTTTCAGCCGCCTTCGGCGGACCCACCCCTAACCCCTCCCTTTCAGGGAGGGGAGGCACCAAAACTCATCGATTTTGACGATGCGATTGCGCCGGCTCAGCGATTTGCTAAAGTCCGTCTCCGTGGACCTGCCCCCCTTCGCCCCTCCGCTCCTCGCCTTGCTGCTCGGCTACGCGCTGGGCTCGATCCCGTTCGGGATACTGCTCACCCGGCTGAGCGGCGCGGGCGACCTCAGGAAGATCGGCTCGGGCAATATCGGAGCCACCAACGTCCTCAGGACGGGCCGCAAGGGCCTCGCCGCCGCGACTTTGCTGCTCGACGGCGCGAAGGGCGCCGCTTCATTGCTTCTGTCGGAATGGCTGTTCCCCGGGACCGTCCAGCTCGCGGCGATCGGCGCCATGATCGGGCACCTCTGGCCGGTCTGGCTGGGCTTCGCGGGCGGTAAAGGGGTCGCGACCTATTTCGGGGTGGTGCTCGGCTTCGCCCTCGCCGACGGACTGGCCTACTGGGTGCCCGCCGCTTATGGGGGCGCCTGGATCGGGGCCTTGGCGCTGACCCGCTATTCCTCGCTCGGCGGGCTCGTCGCGGCGCTCGCCACGCCCTTCGCCGCGAGCCTTGCCGGGCGTTTCGACCTCGCCTTGCTGTTCCTCGGATTCACCCTGCTGGTCTTCTGGAAGCATCGCGAGAATATCGCTCGCCTCGCGGCCGGGACCGAGTCGCGGGTCGGCGGTGCCTGAGCGTTCCGACGACCAGATCGCCCGTCTGAGGCTGATCCGGTCGGAGAATATCGGTCCGATCACCTATTTCCAGCTCCTCGCCCGCTTCGGCTCGGCCGCCGCGGCGCTCGAGGCGATCCCGGACCTTGCCGCCCGAGGCGGCGGCCGCGCTCCGCGGCTCGCCTCGCGGTCGGCCGTGGAGCGCGAGATGGAGCAGGTGGAACGGATCGGCGCCCGCTACCTCTTCCTCGGCCAGGGCCTCTATCCGGCACTGCTGGCCGAGCTCGAGACGGCGCCGCCGGCGCTGATCGTGAAAGGCCATCCAAGCCTGCTCGACCGGACCGCGGTGGCGATGGTCGGAGCCCGCAACGCTTCGGCCGCCGCCTGCCGGTTCGCCCGCTCGCTGGCCCAGGCGCTCGGGGAAGCCGGTACGGTGGTGGTCTCCGGCCTGGCGCGGGGAATCGACACCGCCGCCCACGACGGGGCGCTCGACACCGGGACGATCGCCGTCGTCGCCGGCGGAGTGGACGTCTTCTACCCGCCGGAGAATGAGGGCCGGCAGCGGGCGATTGCCGAGCGCGGCCTGGTGGTCTCCGAGCAGCCGCCGGGGGTCGAGCCGCGCTCGCGCCATTTCCCCTCGCGCAACCGGATCATCGCCGGCCTCGCCTACGGCACCGTGGTGGTGGAGGCGGCTCCGCGGTCCGGCTCGCTGATCACCGCGCGCTGCGCCGCCGAATGCGGCCGCGAGGTGATGGCTGTGCCGGGCTCGCCGCTCGATCCGCGCGCCCAGGGCTGCAACCAGCTGATCCGGGAAGGGGCGACCCTCGTTCAATCGGCCGAGGATGTCCTGGAAGCGGTGGGCCCGGCCCGCACTCGCCCGTTCCGCCAGCCGGAACGGGATTACGCAAGGCCGGAGGTTGCAGTGGAAGCTGACGACGACGCGCGGAAATCGGTGACCGGGCTGCTCAACGGCACGCCGGTTCCGGTCGACGAGCTGATCCGCCAGTCGCACCTGGCGCCGGCGATCGTCCAGACGGTGCTCCTCGAACTCGAGCTGGCCGGCCGCCTCGAGCGCCATGCCGGAGGGCGGGTGAGCCTGATGTGACAACCTAAATCCTCCCCTGCATTTGCAGGGGGGAGGGGGACCATGCGAAGCATGGTGGAGGGGGCCTTTCTGATCCGGAGAACCCCTCCACCGCGCTTCGCGCGGTCCCCCTCCCCGGCAAATGCCGGGGAGGATTACAGAAAAATCCCCGTCAGCTTCCGTTCAGGTGCGCCTGCCGATTTATGAGACGTTGTAACATTCGCACAAGGGGAGAATGTCATGCGTCATGCCGCCCGGTTCGGGATCGTCAGCCTCAGCGCCCTCAGCCTCGGCCTGGCCGCGCTGGTTCCCGGATCCTTCTCCTCCGGCGCCGCCGCACAGGCACGGGATCCGCTTTGCCGGCGGCCGGCCGCCTTGCCGCCGCTTGCCCCGGAGGCGAGGCCGCGCGACCCGCAGCAGGTGCGCTACGGCTTTGGGGGAAGCTCGGTCGCTTCGCCGGTTCTCGCTCCCCCGCCCGTCATGGCCGAGCCTTCGGCGCCGCCGTCCGCCCCGGCGCCCCCGCCCCCGCCACCGCCGCCTCCGGCGCCCATGGAGTCGAGGAGCGAGGCGGAATCCATCTCGGTCACCGGAAGCCGGTCGGCTTCGCCCGCCGCCGAAAAATCGACTCCGCTCTCGACCGCCGACGATTATGTCGACGAGGCGCGTCCGGCCCCCGGCTACCACCGCCCGCCGCGCCCGCGGCCGCAGCCGCAGCCCCAGTCGGGCCTGCTCACCGCCGGCGACCATGACGACCTGCTCAACCCGGAGCTCTACGCGAGTTATGCGGGCAATTACCTTCAGCGCAGTAACCTTCCCGGCCTGCCGAGGCTGGACACGAGGCGGGTCCTCACCGTCGCGGTCCAGGACCCGTCGGGAAGGCCGGTGCCCTTCGCCCGGGTCACGCTGACCTGCGCCGACGGCAACACGCTCTCGCTTGCCACCGTCGCCGATGGAACGGTCGTCTTCCACCCCGGGCTCGACCGGCTCGGAAGCAGCGTCCGGCTCAGCGTTCCGGGAGCCCCGGTCCGAAGGGTGGAGATCGCGGATTCGGCCGGCTCGCAGCGGCACAGCGTCACCGTCCGCTCCGGCGCCGCGCCCGTGCGCAAGTTCGACCTGCTTCTGGCGATCGACACGACTGGAAGCATGGGCGACGAGATCAACTATCTGAAGTCCGAGCTTCGTTCGATCCTGGCCGATCTCAGGCGGACCCATCCCGGGCTCGACATCCGGCTCGGCCTCGTCGCCTACAAGGACGAGGGCGACGTCTACGTGACCCGCACCCAGCCGTTCGTCTCGAGCCTCGACGCCATGCAGTCGAATCTGCAGGCCCTCTATGCCGAAGGCGGGGGCGACTATCCGGAAGCGATGGACCTTGCGCTCGCCCGCGCGGTCTCCCAGGACTGGCGGCCCGACGCGGTCAAGTCGCTCCTCCTCGTCGCCGACGCTCCGCCGCACGACCGGAATATCGGCAAGGCCTGGCGCGCCGCCGAGGCGGCCCGCGCCAAGCGGATCCAGATCGTCCCAGTCGCGGCCTCGGGGGTCGGCGACGTCGCCGAATATGTGATGCGGGCCATGGCCGCGGCGACCCAGTCCCGCTACATCTTCCTCACCGACGACAGCGGCATCGGCAACCCGCACGCGACTCCGGCCGTCGACTGCTTCCTCGTCACCCGACTCGACCGGCTGGTCCGCCGGGTCCTCGACAGCCAGATCTCCGGCCGCCGGGTCGAGCCGAGGGAAGGCGAGGTGATCCGCTCCGTCGGCCGGTATGAGGGCGGCAAGTGCGTGCTTCCGCACGACTACCGGCGCTGGGAGCAATATTGACGGCCGCAGAGCCGTCATTGCGAGCGAAGCGAAGCAATCCACTGCGGCGCCGGCCGGCCCGCTGGATTGCTTCGTCGCTTCGCTCCTCGCAATGACGGAACACTTGACGCAGCTCCTACGGGGTCCCCACCCTATACGCGTACGCGTG
>DASVUW010000260.1:0-3974 GCA_036386845.1 Allosphingosinicella sp.
CACCAAGAAGTATGCGGGCCGCTATTCGCGGCTCAAGGCGATCGCGAACGACGAGAGCCTGGACGAGACCGAGCGGCTGATGGCCCGCCTGAAGCTCGCCGAGATCCCGCGCAACGGGAACCCGACCCGGGTCCGCAACCGCTGCGGCCTCACCGGCCGTCCGCGCGCGAACTATCGTAAATTCGGCCTGTCGAGGATCATGATCCGCGAACTGGGCAACAAGGGCCTGATCCCAGGCCTCACCAAGTCGAGCTGGTAGGGTATAGATATGCCATTGACCGATCCCCTGGGTGATATGCTCACCCGCATCCGTAACGGCCAGCAGGCGCGCAAGGACAGCGTGACGTCCCCCGCGTCCAAGCTTCGCGTCCGGGTGCTCGATGTGCTCCAGCGCGAAGGCTATATCCGCGGCTATCGCGAGGAAGCGCTCGGCCAGCATCCCGGCCTGCGCATCGAGCTCAAATATTTCGAGGGCCAGCCCGCGATCCAGCACGTCTCCCGCGTCTCGAAGCCCGGCCGCCGGGTCTATTCGGGCGCCCAGGAGCTTCCTCGGGTCCGCAACGGCCTGGGAATCACGATCGTCTCGACGCCTCGCGGCGTTCTCTCCGACGCGGAAGCGCGCGAGCAGAATGTCGGCGGCGAAGTGCTTGCGGAGGTGTTCTGATGAGCCGCATTGGAAAAGTGCCGGTACCGCTGCCCTCGGGCGTGACGGCGACCACCGAGGGCCAGATCCTCTCCGTGAAGGGACCCAAGGGCACCCTCACCATGCCGATGCTCGACGACATCAGCTACGGCATCGAGGACGGACGGATCGTCGTGAAGCCGGCCAACGATACGAAGCGGGCGCGCTCCTTCTGGGGCATGCACCGTACCCTGGTCCAGAATTTGGTGACCGGAGTCGCCGAGGGCTTCACCAAGGTGCTCGAGATCACCGGCGTCGGCTACCGCGCAGCCGCCCAGGGCCGTAACCTGCGCCTGCAGCTCGGCTACAGCCACGACGTGAACATCGCGGTGCCCGAGGATCTCGAGGTGAGGACCCCGGATCCGACCACGGTCGAGATTTCGGGCAACGACCGGCAGCGCGTCGGCCAGCTCGCCGCCGAGATCCGCCAGTGGCGCAAGCCGGAGCCTTACAAGGGCAAGGGCATCAAATATCGCGGCGAATATATCTTCCGCAAAGAAGGCAAGAAGAAGTAGCCATGGCGAAACTCACCCTCTTCGAACGGCGCCGTCAGCGCGTCCGCACCTCGCTCCGCAAGCGCGGAGGCGCGCGCGCGCGCCTGTCGATCCACCGTTCCGGGCGGCACATCTACGCCCAGATCATCGACGATACGGAAGGCCGCACCGTCGCCTCCGCCTCGACCCTCGAGAAGGACGTGCGCGGCTCGACCGGAGCGACCGTCTCGGGCGCTCAGGACGTCGGCCGCCGGGTCGCCGAGCGCGCCAAGGCGGCGGGCGTCACCCGAGTGGTCTTCGACCGCGGCGGTTTCCTGTTTCACGGCCGAGTCAAGGCGCTGGCCGACGCCGCCCGCGAAGGCGGATTGGAGTTCTAAATGGCTGACGAAAACACCATCGAAGGCACCGAGGTCCAGCCGGGCGCGGTTGCAACGCCCGAGGCCGGTCCTGTCGAGGTCCGCAACGAGGGCCGCGGTCCGCGCGGCGGTCGCGGCGGCGGTGGCCGTGGCGGCGGCGGCGGCGGCGGACGCGGCGGCAACGATCGCGGCGGCCGTGGCCGGCGCGACGAGCGCGGCGGACGTGGCGGCAATCGCGACGACGACGGCGGCGAGGAGCTGATCGAGAAGCTCGTCCACATCAACCGCGTCTCCAAGACCGTGAAGGGCGGCAAGCGCTTCGGCTTCGCGGCCCTGGTCGTGGTCGGCGACGGCAAGGGCCGCTGCGGCTTCGGCCACGGCAAGGCGCGCGAGGTGCCCGAGGCGATCTCCAAGGCGACCGCCGCGGCCAAGAAGGCCATGGTCCGGGTCCCGCTCCGCGAGGGCCGAACCCTTCACCATGACGGCCTCGGCCATTTCGGCGCCGGACGGGTCTATGTCCGCTCGGCCCCGGCCGGCACCGGCATCATCGCCGGCGGCCCGATGCGCGCCGTGTTCGAGAGCCTTGGAGTCGCCGACGTGGTGACCAAGTCGATCGGCACGTCAAACCCCTACAACATGGTTCGGGCGACCTTCGAGGCCTTGAAGGAGCAGACCAGCCCCAAGGCGGTCGCCCAGCGCCGCGGCCGCAAGGTCGCCGACCTGATGGCCCGCCGCGAGGGCCTCAGCGGCGCCGAGGCGTCGGCCGAAGCCGAGCTGGTGACGGAGTGATATGATGGCCACGATCAAGCTGACCCAGACCGGATCGCCGATCCGCCGCACGCCCGACCAGCGCAAGACTCTGATCGGGCTGGGGCTCAACAAGATGCACCGCACCGTGGAGCTGACCGACACCCCTGAGGTGCGCGGAATGCTCCGCAAGGTGCAGCATATGGTGACCGTCGAAGGCCAATAAGCCGAGACGGTCATCCCAGCGAAGGCTGGGATCCCAGCGGGTGAAGAGCGCCGAGCCTTTCACCCGCCGGGGCCCCAGCCTTCGCTGGGGCGACGAACAGGGCGAGGTTTCATTTCCTCTCCCGCCAACAAGCGCGACCAAAGCGAAAGCGAGTGCAAAGACATGAAACTCAACGATCTCAGGGATAATAAGGGCGCCCGCAAGTCGCGCGTCCGGGTCGGCCGCGGAATCGGCTCCGGCCTCGGCAAGACCGCCGGCCGCGGCCAGAAGGGCGCCAAGTCGCGCTCGGGCGTCAGCGTATTCGGCTTCGAGGGCGGCCAGATGCCGCTCCACATGCGGCTCCCGAAGCGCGGCTTCAACAACATCTTCGCCAAGGACTTCGCCGAGGTGAATGTCGGAATGATCCAGAAGGCGATCGATGCCGGCACCCTCTCCGCCGACGGAACGGTCGACCAGGAGGCGCTCCGCGCCGCCGGCCTGTCGCGCGGCGGCAAGGACGGCATCCGCCTGCTCGGCAAGGGCAGCCTCACCGCGAAGCTCGCCTTCCGGGTGGCCGGAGTGTCCAAGGGCGCGCGCGAGGCGGTCGAAGCCGCCGGCGGCTCGATCGAGCTGATCGAGGTCGTCCCCGCTTCCGAGAAGGCCGCCGCGAAGAAGAACAGCGTCAAGAAGCGCAAGGACGCCTAGGCTCGTCATTGCGAGCGTAGCGAAGCAATCCAGTGCAGCGCTTTCCGCCACTGGATTGCTTCGTCGCTTCGCTCCTCGCAATGACGGAGCGAGGCCCTATATGAACCCGAGCGTCTAGGGGAATCTACCAACATGGCATCCGCAGCCGAATCGATGGCTTCCAACATCAGCCTGGCGAATTTCGCCAAGGCGACGGACCTCAAGAAGCGCCTGTGGTTCACTCTCGGCGCACTCATCGTCTTCCGGCTTCTGAGCTTTGTTCCGCTGCCCGGGATCGATCCGCGAGCGCTCGCCAACCTCTTCGACACCACCCGCGGCGGAGTGCTCGATTTCTTCAACATGTTCTCGGGCGGAAGCCTCGAGCGGATGAGCCTCATCGCGCTCGGAGTCATGCCGTACATCACGGCGTCCATCGTGGTTCAGCTCGCTACCTCGATGTCGCCGACCCTCGCCGCCCTCAAGAAGGAGGGCGAGAGCGGCCGCAAGAAGATCAACCAATATACGCGCTACGGCACCGTCTTCCTGTGCGCGATCCAGGGCTATTTCATCGCCGTCGGCCTCGAGGGCTGGGGCCAGGGGAATAGCGGCTCGGCCGTGCTCGATCCGGGGATGATGTTCCGGATCACCACCGTCGTCACCCTGGTCGGCGGGACCATGTTCCTGATGTGGCTGGGCGAGCAGATCACCAGCCGCGGCGTCGGCAACGGCGTCTCGCTGATCATCTTCGCCGGCATCGTCGCGGTGCTGCCGCGCGGCGTCTGGCAGATGTTCACCATGACCCAGAC
>DASVUW010000261.1:0-2526 GCA_036386845.1 Allosphingosinicella sp.
GGTGAGTCCGGTGGTCCCGACCAGGATCGGCTTGCCGGCCCGGCGCGCCTTGCCGAGGTGCGCCTCGACGGCCTCCGGCGCCGAGAAATCAACGAAGACGTCCGGATCATCGTCGGAAAGCCGGACGTCGTCCCGAAGCGCCGCCGCCTCGGCGATCGCCTGCCCCATCCGTCCCCCGGCGCCGAAGATGGAGATGTTCGTCACCGGGCTTTCATGCGGGAGCGGCGGCGGGATCGCAACGCCCGAGTGTGGATACTTCCCGTTGTGTTCGCCCCCGCCGTCAGCGCGGAGGCGGCCCCGCAGGTTGGAGAATGCCGCCGACCATCCTGCCGCTGGCGTCCAGCGCGGCCGACATCGTCACTGCACCCTTGGCGAACACCAGGTTGTAGACGTCGTCGCCCCTCTCGCCGCGCCCGCGGAAAGTCACCGACTTCAGCTCGCCCATCGAGCTGAAGAGGGGCTGAGTCCTGGGCAGGTCCCGGCGGACGACTTCGGCGAACCCGGGTGAGAGCTTGTCGTAGTCGGGCGAGCCGCTCGCCAGACCGGCGACAAGCCTTCGCAAGGCGGCCTCGGTGCCGGCCGCCGGCACTGCAGGCGTCCCCACCGGTTGGAGAATGCCGCCGACCATCCTGCCGTCGGCGTCCAGCGCGGCCGACATTATCACCCCGCCCTTGGCGAACGCCAGGTCGTAGACGTCGTCGCCCATCTCGCCGCGCCGGCGGAAAGTCACCGACTTCAGCTCGCCCATCGAGCTGAACAGGCGATGGGTCATGGGCAGGTCCCGGCGGACGACTTCGGCGAACTGCGGAGAGAGCCTGTCATAGTCGGGCGAGCCGCTCGCCAGCCCGGCGACAAGCCTTCGCAAGGCAGCCTCGGTGCCGGCCGTCGGCACCGAGCCCGGGGCGGATAGCCGTTCTCCAGGCGGCGCCGCTGGATGGTTATTAGCCGCTTGCGAGAAGGTCGCGGGCTGCAAAAGCAACCCGAGCACAATTGCTCCAACCAGGATCATGATGGCCACTCCGAGGATTGTTGAACGAGTGAAGCCTGAGTGCAGCGGGAGAACATCAGAAACCAGGTCCGGTGATTGGGCTACGGCTTGACCGTACCCTTCGGCCTCGCCGAGCATCCGGGCGGCTTCCAGGGACGACGTCGCGCCAAGCTTGGTGCGCGCCATCTTGAGGCGCTTCTCGACCGCATGGTGCGAAATGCCGAGGTCCGCGGCGATCTCCTTGGCAGACTTATGGTTCAGCCATTGCCGCAGGCAAACCTTCTCCCGCTCCGTCAATCTCGAAAGTGAATCGCGGTCGTCCATCGATGAAGGGATAAAGGCTGTCGCCGCTCGTCGATAGTACGGTCCGCTGGTAAAACCGGCAGAATGGCGTTCAACGCGTGTCCGCTTTCCACCCTTACCGGACATCCGCGAAAGCGGCTAAAGCGGGTCCATGCGCGACGTCATGAACATCGTCATTCTCACCGGCGCAGGCATCTCCGCGGAGAGCGGGCTCGCAACCTTTCGAGGGCCGGACGGGCTGTGGGAGGGGCACCGCGTCGAGGACGTGGCGACGCCCGAGGCCTTCCGGCGCGACCCGGCGCTCGTCCAGGCCTTTTACGACGCCCGGCGGGAGAAGCTTGGGAGCGTCGAGCCCAATGCCGCGCATCGGGCGCTGGCCCGGCTCGATTCGGAATGGCCTGGCGAGCTTCTCATCGTCACCCAGAATGTCGACGACCTTCACGAGCGGGCGGGGGCCCGGCGGCTGCTTCACATGCATGGCGAGCTGAAGTCGGCCTGGTGCCTCGCCTGCGACGCTCGGATGCCCTGGGAAGGGCAATTGTCGAGCGGACCCCCTTGCCCCGGTTGCGGCGAGGCCGGGCGCCTTCGGCCGGACATCGTCTGGTTCGGCGAGATGCCCTACGAAATGGACCGGATCGACCGGGCGCTGCTCGACGCGGACCTGTTCGTCTCGATCGGGACGTCGGGTGCGGTCTACCCGGCGGCGGGCTTCGTGCAGACTGCGCGCTATGCGGGAGCGCGGACGGTGGAGCTGAACCTCGAGCCGAGCCTGGGAAGCGTCTACTTCCATGAATCGCGGACTGGGCCTGCCGGAATGCTGGTGCCGGAATGGGTGGAGGAAGTGCTGAAGTGAAAGTCCTCCCCGCGATTTCGCGGGGAGGGGGACCGCGCGAAGCGCGGTGGAGGGGTTCTTCGGAGTCGGCAAGGCCCCTCCACCATGCTTCGCCCGACGGCTGCTACGCAGCCGGTTCCGGCTCTCGGCATGCCCCCGGCATGCCGACCCGCCTACACCCCCCTCCCCATCTGCGACGGGGAGGCAATTTACGCCGCCGCTCTCCCGCCCTTTATCACCGACAGTTTCGGGGCGGCCAAGGCGGCGGCGTCTTCGGCGTGGAGCGGGGGCGAGAGCAGGAAGCCCTGCCCTTCGCGGCAGCCGAGCTCGCGCAGCAGGCGGAGCTGCTCATCGGTCTCGATATGCTCGGCGACCGACGGCAGGCCGAGGGCGGCGCACAGGT
>DASVUW010000262.1:0-2532 GCA_036386845.1 Allosphingosinicella sp.
GGCGGGCCGGCGAAGCGAGGCGGAGGCGGCGTTTCGTGAAGCCGCAAAGGCGCCCGGCTACGCGGATCTGGCGCAATTCTGGCTTCTCTGGCTGGCTCAGGGGCGCTAGCCGCTGGAAACGTCATGCCAGCGAAGGCTGGCATCCCGGCGGGTGAAAGGCGCCGAGCCCTTCACCCCACGGGGCCCCAGCCTTCGCTGGGGCGACGGGGAGGGGAAAGTGGGGAGCTTCTGTTGCCCGGTGCTCCCCGTACCGCTGGAATCCGCTTCTGTTGCCCGGTGCGGCCCGAACCGCGCTTTTGGCCTGTTTAATCTTACCCGTGAGGGTTGGGATTAAGCAGCAATCGCGAGCGCCTCGTTGTCGTTGGCACTTGTGGTTATGAACGGTTTTACGGCGCATTCAGGCCGGGCAAAAACAGCGCTTTTCAACACACGTCGATCCTAGTTCGGCCCCATCAGCTGCCCTGCTTCGCCAGAGGCTTCGCAGGGTAATTGGTGGAGCCGCCGGGTACCGCCCCCGGGTCCGCTGCGTCTATTGCACGCTGCACTTTATCACCATAGCCGGCCGAAGCCGGCAGCTCCCATATAGGCGATCCCGCCTGAATTTAAAGTGAAAGCCTCGCCTACCCGTTGCGGGGGCGAAGCGAAGTCCCTACTTGCTTTGCCGTAGACGAACGAGGGGCCCCCAAAATGAAGCGCACTTCACTGATGACCGCGTTCCTGGTGCCGGTGGCGGCGGTTTCGCTTTCCGGCTGCGGAGTGAACTCGATCCCGACCGCCGAGGAGGAGGCCAAGGCGAAATGGGCGGACGTCCAGGCCGCCTATCAGCGACGCGCCAGCCTGATCCCCAACCTGGTCGGCACGGTGAAGGGCGCCGCGGCGTCGGAGGAGCGGATCCTGACGAGGGTCACCGAGGCCCGGGCCAATGCGACCCGGATCACCGTCAGCGGCGACCAGCTTACCGATCCGCAGGCCCTGGCCAATTTCGCCCAGGCGCAGAACCAGCTCACCTTGTCGCTTCAGCGGCTCCAGGAGGCCTATCCGCAGCTGCAGAGCCAGGCCAATTTCGCAACGCTGATGAGCCAGCTCGAAAGCACCGAGAACCGGATCAACATCACCATCCGCGACTACAACACGGCGGTTCAGTCCTATAACACGACGATCCGGACCTTCCCGGCCATGATCGGAGCGAAGGTGATCTACGGCGCCAAGCCGATGGCGACCTTCCAGGCGACGACCCCGAACGCGGACCAGGCGCCGGACGTCAATTTCGACACGAACACCGGCGCCTGACCCGGCCGGTGATCCGGGCTTTCCTTCTTCTCCTGCTGATCCTCGTCGCCGCGCCCGCGGCGGCGCAGGACTTTCCAAAGCTGACGGGCCGGGTCGTCGACGCCGCCGACATCATCCCTCCCGCGGACGAAGCGGCGCTGACGCAGAAGCTGGAAGCGGTGGAGACGGCGAGCAGCCGGCAGCTGGTCGTCGCGACGGTGCCGAGCCTTCAGGGCTACGACATCGCCGATTTCGGATACCAGCTCGGCCGGCACTGGGGGATCGGCCAGAAGGGGGCGAATAACGGGATGTTGCTTCTCGTCGCCCCGACCGAGCGCAAGGTGCGGATCGACGTGGGCTACGGCCTCGAGCCGATCATGACCGACGCCCTGTCGCACCAGATCATCACCCAGCAGATCCTCCCCGCCTTCAAGCGCGGCGACTATCCGGGCGGGATCAATGCGGGCGCCGACGCGATCATCGCGCAATTGCAGGCGCCTCTGGAGCAGGCGGAGCAGAAGGCGCTCGCGGCGCAGCAGGCGCGGCGGCAAAGCGGATCGAGCGGCGACGGCGGAGGCTCGATCTTCCCGCTCATCTTCTGGGGCGTCATCCTCCTGTTCTTCATCCTGCCGATGCTTCGCGGCGGCCGGCGCGGGCGGCGCCATCGCCGCTCCGGCGTCTTCGTCTGGGGACCGGGGCTTGGCGGAGGCGGCTGGGGCGGAGGCTCGAGCGGCGGGGGCTTCGATTTCGGCGGCGGCGGCGGCTTCGGCGGCGGCGGCGGGTCGTTCGGCGGCGGCGGAGCCTCGGGAGGATGGTGATGCCGAGGTTCAGCGAGTCGGACCACGCGCTGGTCACCGAAGCGGTGGCCAAAGCGGAGCGCTCGAGCGACGGCGAGATCGTCACCATCATCGCTCCGCGCTCGGATGCCTATCACGACGTCGGCCTTCATTATGCGATCCTGGCGATGCTGCTCGTGCCGACGATCGGAGCGCTGCTTCCGCAGGCCTGGATCGACTGGGCGCTCGCTCTGATCTTCGGCTGGAACGCTTCATTGAGCTTCCGGCTGCTGATGCTGATGCTCGTCGTCGCGATGACGACCGTCTTCCTGGCCGTCCGCTTCGCCTGCGCCTGGATGCCGCTTCGGATGGCGCTGACCCCGGCCAGCACCAAGACCCGCCGGGTCCGCCGCCGGGCCGTCGAGCTGTTCAGGGCGGGAACCGAGAAGCGGACCAAGGGCCGCACCGGGATCCTCCTTTACCTCTC
>DASVUW010000263.1:0-4409 GCA_036386845.1 Allosphingosinicella sp.
CGGGGTGATGAAGTTGCTGTTCTCACGAAGCGCGGAGACTTCCGCGGGTTCCGTGACCCCGCCAAGCCTGGCCATCACGGCGTCGGCGCCGCCCGGCTCCTCATGGATCCAGCGTTGAAGCCAGCCTCCGATATAACCGCCGCCGGAGACGGTGGAGAGATAGTGGAAGCCGGTGAGAAGGCGCTTCGAGCTCAGCGCCTGGAGCACTCCGAGGGCGAAGGCGGCGCTCCTGATGCCGCCGCCCGAAAGGCAGAGCGCCGCCTGCCCGTTGGCGAAGGCGCGCCTGCGATAGCCGGCCTGGTCCGTCGGCGGGTGGGGATCGTCGGGCCACAGGCTCGAATATTCCTCGAGCAGCACCCGCTCGGTGCCCACCACTTTCACTTCGCCGGATGCGGCCGGGTCGCAACCTGGTGTCGCCGGTTTCTCCACATCCGCCCCCTCTCGCGACCGCGCTCCAAGCCACGAATCGTCCGATGACCAAGGGAGCATAGTACGGGTCCAGGAGCAATCCGGCGGCTCAGCGCAGCCCCAGCCGCTCCATCGGGCCGCCGAACGTGCCGGCCACCATCTCGGCCTGGATCCTCGTCGCCGGCCAGAGGCGCCCGAAGGGAGGGACGATCCGGTCGCGGACCCAAGGCAGGACGAGGCTGTCGGACTGGTAGGCCGGCGTGAAGAAGGCGGAGAGCGCCTGGTAGAGTCGGACGTGGGCGCGGCGGAGCGCCACGGCGCGGCGGAGCGCGGGCTCGAGCTCGTCTTCATTGCCCAGCGCTTTGGCCAGCGCCCAGGCGTCGAGCAGCGCCATGTTCGCTCCCTGGCCCAGCTGCGGGCTGGTCGAATGCCAGGAGTCGCCGATGTGGATGAGGCCGGGCTCGGCCGGTTGCCGCAGGGTGCGATGAGCGTAGCGCGCGAAGGTCAGGCGCTCGAAACTGTCGATCTGGTCGAGAAGCGGCGCGGTGGCCGGCCAGAGCGTCCGGACCTCGTCCTTCCAGGCTTCGAGGCCGCCGGCCCGCCAGGCCTCCACGCGATCGCCGCGCATAAGCCAGAAGAAGGCGGCCTTGCGGCGGCCGCCGCTGCGCGCGACTCCGACCGGAAGGACGCCCGCCATTACGCTTGCCGCCCGGTAGCGCTGCTCGAGGGCGGCCTCATCGAATCCCTCGACCCAGTCGAGGCTCGCCCAGAGCGCTCCGTAAGCCAGAGGCCGGGCCGGCGCACCGGCCAGCGGCGATCCGGCGCCGAGCGAGTCGACGAGCAGATCGTGGCGCGGCGAGGCCTCGCCGCCGTCGAAGAGCATCCGGTTTCGCTCCCGTCCGACAATCTTGCGGCCGGTGTGGATCGGGATTCCTTCGGCGATCACCGCTCGATGAAGGATATCGAACAGGGCGGCGCGATGGACCCCGTGGCCGCAGGTGCCCGCGCGGCGAAGCCATTCGTAGCGGACGTCGAGGACTACCCGACCGGACGGCTCCGCTTTGCCGAACAGCCTCTGGATCGGGGCCGCGGCCTCGGTCAGCGCGTCGGAAAGGCCGAGCCGATCCAGCACGGCGAGGCCGGTCGGCTGGATCATCAGGCCAGAGCCGACAGGACGCGGCGCGTCGAAACGTTCATAGAGGCAGACCCGGTGGCCGTCGCGGGCGAGCAGGAGGGCGGCCGCCAGCCCTCCGATCCCGCACCCGGCAATGCCGATGTCCAGCCCCCGCATGGTCGCTGTCTAGCGCTGCCTCACCGGCTCGTCATCCCGGCGAAGGCCGGGATCTCAGGGGGTGAAAGGCGCGGCGTTCTTCACCCGCCGGGGCCCCAGCCTTCGCCGGGGCGACGGGTTACCGCCGTCTCAGGCCCGCCAGCAGCCGGCGCCGGTTAAAGGGCTCGAAAGGGTCGCAGGCGCTTTCGGGGTCGAGAGTCTCGCTTTTCGCGACCGCTTTCAGCGGAGCGCTGAACTCCGGAATCTCGTATGGCATCAGGGTCCGGCCCTCGCCCCGCAGCCGCTCGATCGTGGCGATCAGCGATCCGGTCTTTTCGCAGGAGGCGGCGGCCTGCGCGGGATCTACTCCGAGATGCTCGGCGATCAGGTCGGCCCGAAGCCGCTTGATCGTCGCCACGGCCGCTTCATTGCCGGGCAGGCGGGCATCGATCATCAGGTCGCACTCGCTGTCCAGACCCATCGAGCGGTTGTTGAGATTGGCCGAGCCGACCCGGATGACGTGGTCGTCGACGATCATGATCTTGGCGTGGACATAGATGTCGGCGCCGCCCTCGGTCACCGGCGAATAGATCCGGAAGCGGCCGTAGCGGTCCTTGCGCTCGAGCGCCTTGACGAGCTCGGCCCGGGCCGGCCCCATCACCGATTCGTCGAGCCAGCCATAGCCCGTCTTCGGGTTGACGATGACGAATTCGGGACCGTCCGGCTCGCCCAGCCGCCTGCCGATCGCCTCGGCGACGATCCGGGAGGCGAAATATTGGGTCTCGACGTAGACGAAGCGGCGGGCGCTCGCGATCAGGTCGAGGAAAAGCACCTCGATCTCGCGTACCTCGGACCAACCGGGCACTTCGCCGCGCGTTCGGGCGATGGCGATGTCAATGTCGCGGAAATCCGGCTCGAGCTCTTCCGGCCAATGGTCCTCGTCGCCGGGGTCCGCGGAATCCAGGCGCTGGTCCGTGGCGGCCAGCCAGCGCAGCCGGGCAAGGTCGCCGAGACAATGGGCGACTCCGCCGTCCACCGCCATGATCGCGTCGTGCCAGGGCTGATAGGAACGGTGAGTCGTCGGCTGCCGCCGCCGGCTCGGCTCGTCCTTGTGCTCGCGCGTATCCCATCGCGAGCCGGTGATGTCGATTCCGCCGCAGAAGGCCAGACGGTCGTCGATCACCAGGATCTTCTGGTGGTGGCTCGCTTCGCGCGGGTGGTTGTGGTCCAGCTTGAAGTGGATGTTCTCTCGCCTCGTCCAGCTGGCGAGCTGGAACAGGGTCGTGCCACGGCCGAGGTAGCGATAGGCCTCGCCGTCCCAGGCCAGGATGTAGATGTTGAGATCCGGCCGCTTTTTCGCGATCCATGAGATGAGGGCGCCCACCTTGACGGGCGGCTCGTCTTCCCCCTGCGGCTCGTCGAGAGTGACCCTGGTGTCGATGTCCCAGCCCATCATGATGATCTGCGAGCGCGCCTTGAGCATCGCCTTGCGCGCCAGCCGGAAGTAATCGCAGGCGTCTACGACGAGCGAGGCCCGGCCGGCCCGCGAGACCCGCCAGCAGTTGCGGCCGGGCTCGAGACTGAAGATGCGGCTTTCGCGGTTACGCTGCGTTTCACTGGTCACGCCGTCCGGAACGTATCTCGTGCCGCAGCCGTTCCAAATGTTATTCCTCTCCCTGCAGGGGAGAGGAGGGGCCTGCCGCGAAGCGGTGGGAGGTGAGGGCCTGCTGGGGCCTTCGTCAGGCCCTCACCCTCCCGCTTCGCGGGCCCCTCCCTCTCCCCTACAGGGAGAGGGGTAAGAAGGAGAAGTAACTTGCGTAGCGCCGCCCTGATTTTCCTGCTGCTCGCCTCCGCCGCCTGCACCACCCGTCCCGCCGAGCCTCCCGCGGCGGCCGCGGCCCCGGCGGCGGACGGCTACGACCTCGCGGCGCAGAGGGCGAAGATAGCTCGGATCCACATGACGCCGAACACGGCTTTCCTGAACGCCGAGGAGCGGGAGGTGGTGAACCTGCTGATCAAGGCCGCCGAAATGATGAATCCGATCTACCTTCGACAGCGATCCGTCGAAAATCCGACGATCCGGGCCGAGATCGCGCGCAGCGAGCACTCGCAGAAGGCGGCCGTGCTCGACATGTTCGACCTCCATTTCGGGCCATGGGACTCGCTGGCCGAGAACCACCCCTTCTATGGCGGCGAGAAGATGCCGGCGGGGGCGGGCTTCTACCCGAAGGACCTGACCAAGGCCGAGTTAGACTCCTATCTGGCCGCGAACCCGGGGGAGAAGGAGGCGCTCACCAGCGGGTACACGGTGGTGAAGCGGCGGAGCGACCGGCTGGTCGCCGTGCCGTACAGCGTCGAATACCGGCAATGGCTGGAGCCGGCGGCGAAGCTGCTCGAGCGGGCAGCGACCCGGACGAGCAATGCGTCGCTCCGCAAGTTCCTGAATCTTCGGGCTAAAGCCTTCAGGACCAACGATTATTACGAATCCGAGCTGGCTTGGATGGACGTGAGTGGAACGCCGATCGAAGTCGTGATCGGACCGTACGAGGTCTATACCGACACGCTTTACGGGACGAAAACCGCCTTCGAAGCCTTTATCACCGTACAGGATCCGCGGGAGAGCGCCGCGCTGACCAAGTACAAGGCGCTGCTTCCCGACATGGAGCGCAACCTTCCGGTCGAGGATCGCTACAAGAATTTCAACCGGCCTTTCGCGTCGCCGATCCTCGTC
>DASVUW010000264.1:0-6190 GCA_036386845.1 Allosphingosinicella sp.
CCGGTGAAGGCGGCCGCCTTGGTCCAGGCGGTGAGGAACGTCTCCTGGGCGAGGTCGTCGGCCCGGTTCGCTCCGGCGAGTCGGGCGAGGAAGCCCCTCACGACCCGCTCGTGGCGGCGCACGAGGATTTCGAACGCGGCGCCCTCGCCGCGCGCAGCCGCTGCGGCGAGGGCCTCGTCGGCCTGGGCGGCGAGCTCAGCCACCCGGCCTTTTCAGCAGCGAGCGCCAGTAGATGACGATCCCGATCAAAGCCGGGAACAGGGCGGCCGAGGCGGCGCTCCGGATATTCTGCTCGCCGCCCTGGATAAGGCCCGAGCCCAGGATCGCGATGGCGATGGCGACCAGGACCATCCCCGTGGTCTGGCTCCGGCGGCGCGGCCGGTCGCTCAGCTGCTCGAACAGCTGGGTCGCGATCGGCGAATCCGCGCGGATCGCCTCCTGAAGGGTCTTCTGGTCCTGGTTGTCGTGGCGAAGGCGCATGAAATGGAAGGCCGCGATGAACAGCGCGCCCACCACGAAGGCCAGTAACAGTTCCTGATCCACTTTCAGTCTCTCCCCGCGCTGCGCCGGCATCGGTGAGGATGCCGGTGCGGGTCAGTTTGGATGAGGGGGAGGGTGTGGAGAAGCGAATTTTCTCAAATTCGCGGAGCAGGCCTCCTGAATTCCTCCCCTGCATTTGCAGGGGAGGGGGACCAGGCGAAGCCTGGTGGAGGGGCTTTCCAGAGTCCGAAGAACCCCTCCACCGCGCTGCGCGCGGTCCCCCTCCCCGCGAAATCGCGGGGAGGATTTTGAAGGTCCCGCCCATCAGTAGAGCCTCACCACGTCCTTCACCACGCCCTGGCGCAGGAGGCTGTGCGCGAGGATGGTCTCGACGAGGCGGGCGTGGCTGACCCCGAGGGTCCTGGCCGAGCGCGAGATGGTCTTCTTCGACCACAGGTTGCAGGAGAGGTTGACCTCCATGAAGCGGATGTCGTCGGTCGCCGGGTCGTAGCGGAACTCGAAGCGGCCGTAATCGAAAGGCCACAGCTCGGGAAGAAGGGCGCGCACGGCGTCGTTGAGCCGGCCGGCGAGCGCGGGATCGTCGACGATCCGGAGCGGGTCCTCGTCCGCCGCGGCCTGGACCAGCCCGCGCTTCTCCTCGTAGCTTCGGGGCCTTCCGGGCACGTCCGGGAAATAGCCCATCGGCGGGAGAAGCCAGGGGCCGTCGGCGCCGACGACGGGCACGGCGATGTCGATCAGCGGCGCATAAGGCTCGAGGATGACGTCGTGGCCGGAGGCCAGGATATGCTCGGCATGGGCCCTGGCCTGCGCCCAGTCGTGGAGGATCTTCACGCCCCACGAGGCCGAGCTTGCGTTGGGCTTCACGACCAGCCGCTCCCAGCGGAAGGGCGGGGGCTCGACCTGGCCCTGGCCGCGCCGGACGATCGCCCAGTCGGTCACCGGCACGCCTCGAAGGCGGGCGGCGGTCTTCATCAGATGCTTGTCGTCGGAAAGGCCGCGGAGGATCGGCGCCGCGCCGAGGAAGGGGAGGCCGTGGCGGGTGAGGATCAGCGGCGCGAGCATCTCCGAGTTGAGGAAGCCGCCGCGGTTGAGCAGCGGGACGACGAAATCGGCGTCGGGCCGCTGCCAGATGTCGTCGTAGCTGTCCGCGGCGGACACGAAGACGCCGGCCGTCCTCAGGGTCGTCAGAAGCTCGTGATGGTAGACGGCATGGGTCCCGTCCTCGGCGTCCGGAACCCCGCCCGCCAGCGCGTGCTTGGCGAGGAAGAGGATGACGAGGCGGTCCTTGTCCTCGTCGAAGATCCTCAATGGCCCCTGGCGGCGGGGGATATGTTTCACGTGGGTTCTCCCGGCGGTTCAATAGCAAGGATGCCGGGAGGGAGGCGTTTGGATGTTGGAGGGGGGAGGATCGTCTGCTGTTTCTGCCTCCCCATGCTGCGCATGGGGAGGGGGACCACGCGTTGCGTGGTGGAGGGGTAAGGGCGCAGAGGCCGGCGGCTCGAGCGCCTGGTCCGCCGATTCCCGTTCAGTTACCCCTCCACCATGCTGCGCCCGACGGCTGTCTTCGCAGCCGGTTCCGTCTTCCAGCCTGCCCCCGGCAGGCCGGAAGGCTCCACCCCCCTCCCCATCGCTTCGCGATAGGGAGGCAAAGAGTTCGGAAGGTTCGGAAGGTTCGGAAGGTTCGGCTTCCCTGGAGGAGGAAATCTCGACTGCCGGGAAGCCGAAGAAGCGGTCTCGGCGGGCGCAGGCGCGGGATCGCTCGGCGGACCTTTCCGCTTCGATCGCGGCCAGCTCCCGGGCGGTGAGAGCACGGCAATACCAGGAGACTCCGTCCCACTCGCCCTCCTCGAAACCGTCGAATCCCTCGGGCGGCGGGAAGCTCGTCCGCCACTCGCCTTCGTCCGTCTGCCAGACCTCCTCCTGGCTGAACTCGTCGGCCGACGGCTCCTCGGCGACCTCCGCGATCGGCCGGCCCTGCTCGAGCGCGTCCATGCACGGCTCCCAATTGCCGCAAATCGCGCGGACCTCCTCCGTCGGCTCGAGCAGATGCTCGGTCTTGCCGAGCAGGTAGATGAGCAGGCGATTGTCGTGGACCCGCTCCTCGCCCACTCTCTCGCCGTGATAATAATGCCCCTTGAGCGTTCCCTCGATGGCGCGCTCGATGGCGATCGAGCGAAGCCGCCGGGCCCCGATCATGTGGGCCGCTTCGCAGGCGCCGTCGAACGACCGCGCGTCGGTCCGGCGGCGGACCCGGTTGATGCACTGCTCGCTGACTCCGATCCGGGACGCCGCCTCGCGGACGATCCCGCAATCGGCAAGCGCCTCGACATAAGCGCGCTGCTTTTCCGGGGTGAGGCCGTCCGTGCGGTAGCGAAGCCGCACCGGCTCGAAGGCGAGGCGGTCGGACGGCCAAGCGGGCGAAGAGTTGAAGGGCGAGGCGACGTCATCGGACGCCGGCTCGGGCGAGTGCGCCAAGCGCGAATCGGTTCTGTCCATCCCAATTATAGAACATAAAAAGAACAAATAGGATAATGTTTTGTTTGCTTGACAGATTTACTGCCCAAAAACAGGGACTTGCTTGGGGCGCCGACGAAAATTTTCGATTGTAGAAGAATTTCCGGTTCGATTCGCCGATTTCAATCCGATACCGGCGCCAGACCGGCCACCGTCATTCCGGCGAGGGCAAAGCCCTTTGCATAAGTCGCCCGATCTTAGCCCCTCCCCTTCAGGGGAGGGGTTGGGGTGGGGGTTGTCTGCCCGCCTCGCCGACGTCGCCGGACATTCTCCCCCACATTCCCCACCCCAACCCCTCCCCTGAAGGGGAGGGGCTTTTGCCTCCGCGCGCTTCGACGAAATGACGTTCCTTTCAGTCCTCGGAGTCGGGCCGCACCAGGATGGCGCTCAACAGCCTCTCTCCCGCGGAAGTCAAACGACTTGGGAAGTATGAAACCCACACGGGCATGCTCGGCAAGTGGTCGGCTATCGGGCAATACGAAACTTCCGAGAAGCCGAGGTCCCGCCACGATTCGGTTGCAAAGCTTACACCGAGCCCGGCGCGAACCAGCGCCAGGCTCGTAGCCCATGTTTCAGTCACCTGTATAATGTTCGGGTCCAGGCCGGCGTCGCTCCAGGCGCGCGCCATCCGGGTCATATATTCAGGAGCGTGCTTGATTGCGGGGAGGATGAAGTCTTCCGACTGGAGCTGGGCCAATCGAACGGTGGCGGCACTGGCGGACCAATGATTGCGAGGAGCAATCAGCAGCCATTTCTCGCTGTGGACCTGGACTGAATTCGCCGATGGGTCTTTGGCAGGCTCCCGGCAGATCACCAGGTCCAACTGACCTTTGTTCAACATTCCCAATAGGGCAGGAGATGAGTCCTCCCGCAGCTTGAGGCGGACGGCACGGTTTTCAGCTCGAAAGCAGGCGATGTTCCTGCCGATATGGGTGAACAGGGATGTTCCGCTGAATCCGCAGCTCACGGACCCGACATGACCGGAGGCAATGGCCCTTGCCTCCTCCATGCCTTCGTGGATCTCCTTCGACACCCTCCCGAGGGTCGCGGCGAGCGCCGCCCCGCCCGCCGTCAGCCTCACCTGGGGCCGCCTGACGAAGACAGGAAGGCCCGCAACCTCCTCGAGACGGCGGATCAGGTCGCTCAGCTGCGGCTGAGCGATGCCCAGTCTCTCCGCCGCCCGGCCGAAGTGGAGCTCTTCCGCGAGCACGAGCAGCGCCTCGGCCTGCTTGGGCGAGATCTGGATTTTCATATGAGCCGTGGTGCCAAATAGTGATTGGTCGGGCAAGCGCGGCGATGTTAGCCTCGACCGTCAAGTCGGTGGAATAACTGTGAAAAACCTTGTTCTTCGCACTGCCGGCGTATCGGCGCTCATCCTGTCGCTCAGCGCATGCGGCGGTGGAAATGGGGCCCAGCCTATGCCGGCGCCCCCACCACCGCCGATCCCAGTGCCGCCACCGCCACCGCCACCGCCCCCACCGCCTCCACCACCCCCTCCGTCATCCGGATTCGACACGCAGGAATATAAAGTTTCGACGGGGGCGGCGCAGGCCTACGCCATCCACGGCTATGAAAAGGGCGCGACCGGAAAGGGCATAACCGCCGCAATAATCGATACCGGCATTGCTCTGAACAGTCCCGAGTTCACCGGCCGGATCCACGCGGCGTCCGCCAATGTCGCCGGACCGGGCAGTCCCGCCGACGACTTCAACCATGGAACCATGGTCGCTTCCGTATTGGGGGCGGCGAAGGACGGTGTCGGAATGCACGGAGTGGCCTTCGAGGCCACGCTGCTGGCGATCAAAACAAACGTGCCGGGCTCATGCCCGGCCTGTCAATTTCTCAGCGCGGACGTGGCAGAAGCCATCGACCTTGCCGTTCAGAGCAACGCGCGCGTCATCAACATGTCTTTCGGACAAAAGTCGGTGCCCTGGGCCCCTGTCGTCGTTCAGGCGATGGACCGGGCAACAGACGCGGGCGTCGTCATCATCATTGCAGCTGGCAATTACGGAGAGGCCCAGCCTGTGGCGTCTGCCTTGATCGCCACGCAACCTGAAGCCCGCGACACCATCATCGTCGCGGGCGCCGCCAATTCCGCGGGTACAGCCCTCTATTCCACCAGCAACCGCGCCGGCAGCACCGCCAACTTCTACCTGGCCGCGCCCGGCGAAAATCTGACGAATCTCACGAAGGACGGGGCTCTCGTAACCGCATCGGGGACATCCGGGGCGGCGCCGGTCATATCGGGCGGAGTCGCGCTCTTGGCGCAGGCATTCCCCAATCTGACAGGCAAGCAGATCGTCAATTTGCTCCTGACCACGGCAACGGACATCGATGCGCCCGGAATCGATATCGTCTCCGGCAGAGGCGTCCTGAACCTCGCCAACGCCTTTTCCCCCCAAGGCAAATTGTCGATGGCCGGCTCGATGTCTCCGGTGTCGCTCGCGAGCAACGGGGTCCTGTCGCCGGCCATGGGCGACGCCGAGGGAGAGTTGGACGGCGCGGTCTTCCTGGACGGCTACGGACGCGCCTATGAAATGGATCCGGGCCGCACTCTTTCCCGAACCGACGGGGATGCGCCTTTGCATGCTTCGCTGCAGGGGAGGTCCAGCACGAGCTCGGCGGGATTGGGGCCTCTCGCAATCTCCGTCACCACGAGCCGCGCTCTGAACGGGCCGCCGGGGACGCGGCTTCGACAGGTGGAGCTTTCCGTAGAGCAGGCGCGCATGGCGAGAGCCATCGCGGCCACGGCCGTCGGGCGCCTTTCCCCGAAAACGGCGGTGGCGCTCGGCTTTTCCGAAAGCGGCAGGGCGCTTCAGCAGCGTCTGTCGGAGCAGCAAGGCAATGCCTTCCTCGTGGCGCGCGACCCCCTCGGCAGCAACGGCTTTGGCGCGCGCGCCGTCTCCAGCCTCGCCATGCGGCACGATTTCGGACCCCTCGCCCTTACGATGGCATCCGAAGGCGGCGAGGTTCTCGACACATATGCCGGGCAGGCCTTCGGACGCTCGGGGTATCGGATAACTGCGCTTGTCGCCGACCGGAAGCAGGGCCGGCTGCGCTTCAGCTTCGGCGGCTCGCGCCTCGATGAAGAGGCGACGATACTCGGCGGGCGCTTCTCCTCCGCATTTTCGAGCGCCGGCTCGACCAGCTGGTTCGCCGACGGCGCGGTGTCGAT
>DASVUW010000265.1:0-3653 GCA_036386845.1 Allosphingosinicella sp.
GCTCAAGGATCTCGCGGCGCGCGCCAGCGGAGACGAACGCCGGCGATTGTATCGCGAATCCGCCGCGGCCTACCGGCGGTCGGCCGAGCTTCACCCGGCGAGCTACCCGCTGATCAACGCGGCCAGCCTCTCCCTCCTCGCCGGCGATCCCGGCGAGGCCGCTTCGATCGCCGCGGACCTCCTGAACCGGATCGACGCGAATCCCGGCGAGCCCGAGACCCCCTATTGGCGCGTCGCCACTCGGGCCGAGGCCTTGATCCTCCTCGACCGCTACGACGAAGCGCGCGCGGCCTTTGCAGAGGCGATCGGCCTGGCCCCGCACGCTTGGGAGGATCACGCCTCGACCCTCAAGCAGTTCGCCCTGATCCTCGCCGCCCAGGGCCGCGACGCCGACTGGCTCGACCCTCACCGCCCGCCCCGTTCGCTCCATTTCGGCGGACATATGTCGTTCGACCCGAAAGTCGTCCGGCGCGAGCATCTCGACGAGAAGATCGCGGCGGTGCTGGAGGAGGAGAAGGTCGGCTTCGGCTATGGTGCGCTCGCCGCCGGGGCCGACATGATCATCGCGGAAGCCCTGATCGCGCGCGGAGCCGAATTGCATGCGGTGCTTCCAGGCGGGGCGGAGGCGTTCGCGGTAGTTTCGGTCGATCCTTTCGGCAAAGCCTGGCGCAAGCGGTTCGATTCGATATTGAAGCGGGCCGAGACGGTCCGGCCGGTCCGCCCTCTGGGCGCCCCGCCCGACGCGACGATGATCGGGCTGGCCGACGAGGTGGCGATGGGGGCGGCGCTGATGAACGGGCGTCGGCTGGAAAGCTCGGCGCTGCAGCTGCTCGTGCTCGACTCGGCCAAGACGCCCAACGGAGCGTCGGGCCGGTCGCTCGAAATCTGGGCGGGCGGGGGCCGGCGGCAACGGATCCTGACCGCGGCCCGCGAAACCCGGCACGACCCCCCAGCATCCGACTCGAAGCCCCTGGCCCCGCTCGCTGTGCTTGCCGTCGGCTTTGGCCCCGGGGCCTCGGTCAGGGAAGCCGTCGCCGAATTGCATATCCTGGTCTCGCGCCTGCCTGCGCAGGCCGTCCCGCCCTACCTCACCGAAGATCGCCTCGTCCTCGCTTTCGGCGGTTCGGGCGAGGCGGCTGAAGCAGCGATCCGGCTCCTCGGCGCCGCGTCTGACACGCTCGCCCTCCGCATCGGCGGCCAATACAGCCCCGCCGCGACCTTCCTCGACCCCTTCTCCTATACCCTCCGACTCGCCCCTTCGGCCACCGCCGCCGCCGCCGGTGCCCTCGCATCCGCCCCGCCCGGCACCGCGGTCGTCACCGACGACTTTGCCGCCGCCCTCGCCGCTGCCGGCCCCCACCGGCCGGCCAGCGAATATATCGGCGAGCTCGACGCGCCCGACGGCGGGCCGCCGGTCGGGCTCTATGCGCTCAAATCATATGATCAGCTCTTCCAGCCGCTGGGGCGCGACGACGGTCAGTGAGCCGGAGTCGCGGCGGATGATCCCGCGCCGTTCGAGGGCGCTCACCGCCCGGGACGCGGTCTCGCGGGTGGTCGAGACCCGCACCGCAAGCTCCGACAGGACCGGCGCCGGCTTGACGACGAGGTCCGGCGAGGCTCGCGCGAGACGGAGGATCTCGGCATGGACTCGCCCCACCGCCGAAACAGCCGCCCGCTCATAGATGCGCGACGTCGCGCGCCTCAGCTGGCGAAGCAATAGCCGCGACAAGGCGAGGCCGATCGCCCCGTAGGCCTCGGCCAGCGCGACCAGGTCGCGGCTCTTCAGGATGAAGCTTCGAGCCGCCTCGACGGCGACGATCTCGGCCTCCTCCGGCGCCGGATCGAGCTCGCCCAGCGCCCCGAACAGGTCGCCCGGGCAATATTCGCAGAGCAGCACGACCTGCCCTTCGACGCTGTACAGCAGAGCGTGAGCCCGCCCCTGCGTCAGCAGATAGGCGGCGGCGGCCTTCTCGCCTTCGTGGACAATGGTCGCGTGCGGGGGATAGGCGCGAACCGAGCCGCGCAGGAAGACGTAGCCCGCAATCTCGTCGTTGCAGCCGAAAGTCTCGCGAATGAATTCGCGAACGTCCTGCTCCGGCAGTGAACGATGTTTGTCTTCGGGCGCCACGGCGCGGCAGGAGAACAGAGGCGGAAGCGCTTGGCAAGCGCCGGGGCCATGCTATCGACGGTCCGTGACCCGCACCGGCCTCCTCGGCGGCTCGTTCAACCCCGCCCATCGCGGCCACCGCCGGGTGAGCGCCGCGGCCATCCGCGCCCTCGGCCTCGACGAGATGTGGTGGCTGGTCTCCCCCGGAAACCCTCTGAAGCCCGCCGAGGGGATGGCCCCCCTCCCCGCCCGGCTCGCCTCGGCCCGAAGGCTCGCCCGGGGCTTGCCGATCCGAGCCACCGCGATCGAGGGCGAGCTCGGCACCCGCTACACCGTCGACACGCTGGCCGCCTTGGCGCCCCTCTACCCTGACCGCCGCTTCATCTGGCTGATGGGCGAGGACAATCTCGCCCAGTTCCACCTCTGGCGCCACTGGCGAAAGATCGCACAGCGGGTTCCGATTGCGGTCGTTTCGCGTCCGGGATATGATGGCGCCGCCCACGCGGCTCGCGCGATGGGCTGGCTGCGGCGCTTCGTCCAACCCGCGGACCAGGCTCGGCACTGGACGGAGTGGAGACCGCCGGCGCTCGTGTTCCTGAGATTGCCGCTCGATCCGACCTCCGCCACAGGCATTCGTGCCGCCGATCCCCACTGGCACCAATCGGAAGCTTATACGTTCAACCCCCGGGCCCTGCGCGACGGCGTAACGCGGCGGCTCGTGACTTGAGGAGGCCGTTTGCCCGCTAACGCACCGGTTCCGCCCACGGGCGGAGCGAATGAGAAGGTCGAAGCCCTGCACAGCCTCGTGCTTCGCTCGCTCGACGACGATCAGGCCCAGGACGTCGTCTCCATCCCTTTGGCGGGCAAGTCCGCCATCGCCGATCACATGGTGATCGCGTCCGGCCGCTCGACCCGTCAGGTCGCGTCCATGGCCCAGAAGCTCGGCGAGCGGATCAAGCAGGAGCTTGGACGAAGCATCCGGGTCGAGGGCTTGCCCGTCGCCGACTGGGTCCTGATCGACGCGGACGACGTCATCGTCCACATCTTCCGCCCGGAAGTGCGGAGCTTCTACAATCTGGAGCGGATGTGGGCGTTCGAGGGGGATGCGGGCGCGCCGCCCGCGCCCGCGACGGCGGCGGGATAGGCCGACATTGCGAGCCTAGCCCGTCATTGCGAGCGAAGCGAAGCAATCCAGTGCTGCGCCTCCGCCCGATGGATTGCTTCGTCGCTTCGCTCCTCGCAATGACGGGACTCAGATGAAGCTCCACATCGTCGCGCGAGGCAAGATCGGCCGGAGTCCCGAGGCGGAGCTGGTCGATCGCTATCTCAAGCGAGTCTCCTGGCCGGTCCAGGTCACCGAGCTCCCCGAAAGCGGTGGCCGCCTCCCGCCCACAGCCGATAACAGCGTCACAATCCTCCTCGACGAGAAAGGCGAGGCTCTAGGCTCGCTGGACCTCGCCGGACGCCTCGAACGCTGGCGCGACGAGGGACGCCGCGAGGCGCGCTTCCAGATCGGCGGCGCGGACGGCTTTTCCGATGACGACAG
>DASVUW010000266.1:0-3960 GCA_036386845.1 Allosphingosinicella sp.
AGAGCATCCTCGGCCTCGGCATCGGCGCGGCGCATAACGGCCTTCTCGCCATCACCGAGATCCAGTTCCTCGCCTACGTCCACAATGCCGAGGACCAGATCCGCGGCGAGGCGGCGACCCTGAGCTTCTTCTCCAACGGCCAGTACACCAACCCGACGATCATCCGGATCGCCGGCCTCGGCTACCAGAAGGGCTTCGGCGGTCATTTCCACAACGACAACAGCCTCGCCGTTTTCCGCGACATTCCAGGCCTGGTCCTCGCCTGCCCGAGCAACGGCGCCGACGCCGTCGAGATGCTCCGCGAATGCGTCCGGCTCGCGCTGGAGGAGCAGAGAGTGATCGTCTTCGTCGAGCCGATCGCCCTCTACATGACCCGCGACCTGCACGAGGAAGGCGATGCGCTTTGGACCTCGACCTATGCCCCGCCGGGCGCGGCCAGGCCGATCCGCCTCGGCGAGCTCGGAGTCTACGGCGACGGCGCCGACCTCGCCATCGTCAGCTACGCCAACGGCTACTACCTCTCCCGCCAGGCCGAGCGCGTTCTCAAGGCGCAGCACGGCCTCGGCTCGAGGGTGATCGACCTGCGCTGGCTCGCTCCGCTCAACGAGGAAGCCCTGCTGGAGGCGGTCGCCGGCTGCGAGCGAGTCCTGATCGTCGACGAATGCCGAAAGACCGGCTCCCAGAGCGAGGCGCTGATGGCCCTGTTCGCGGAGCGCTCGCCCGGGGTCCCGGTGCGCCGGGTCGCGGCCGAGGACAGCTTCATCCCGCTCGGCCGCGCCGCGACCCTCACCCTCCCGAGCCGCGATTCCATCGTCGCCGCGGCGCTGGAGCTGGTCCGTGGCTGAGCGGCAGAAGGCGCTGGTCGTCTGCCCGGGGCGAGGCACCTATGGTAAGGCGGAACTGGGCTATCTGAAGCGATTCCATGCAAAGAATGGCGATCTCGTCACATCTTTCGACAAGATTCGCGCGGAACGGGGCCAGCCCACCCTCTCCGAGCTCGACGGCGCGGATCGCTTCAGCCCCGCTTTGCACACCCGAGGCGACATCGCCTCCCCCCTGATCTTCGCCGCCTCCTACGCCGACTTTTTAGCTATTGATTCCAAGCGCTTCGACGTGGCCGCCGTCACCGGCAATTCGATGGGCTGGTACACCGCCCTCGCCGTCGCCGGGGCAGTCGGGCCCGAGCAGGGCTTCCGGATCATCGACGCGATGGGCGAGAACAGCCAGGCCGGCGAGCCCGGCGGGCAGGTCCTCCTCACCCTCGTCGGCGAGGACTGGCGCGAGCTTCCCGGCCTCCGCGGAGAGGTGCTCGCCCTCGCGGAATCGATAAACGCCCGGGAGGGCTTCAGCCTCCACGTCTCGATCGAACTCGGCGGGATGATCGTCTTCGCCGGGAACGAGCCGGGCCTGGCCGCACTCCTCGCCGAGGCCCCGCCGACCCCCGCCCGGGAGCCGATTCGGCTCGTCAATCACGGCCCCTTCCACACGCCGCTCATGGCCGGCTCGTCGGAGCGCGCTTTGGCCCAGCTTCCAGTCGACTGGTTCCAATCGCCGCGACTGCCGATGACCGACGGCCGAGGCCATGTCTGGCGGCCCTTCGCTTCCGCCCCGCGGGCCCTGCGCGACTATACGTTCATCACCCAGATCCTGGAGACCTACGATTTCACCCGGGCGATCCAGGTCGCGGCCAAGGAGCATGCCCCGGACCAGATCGTCCTGCTCGGCCCCGGCGACACGCTCGGCGGAGCCATCGCCCAGGCCCTGATCGCCATCGAATGGAACGGCCTTCGCTCGAAGACCGACTTCCAGGCGCTTCAGACGGAGAAACCGTTCCTTATCTCGATGGGCCGGGAGGACCAGCGGGCGCTGGTGACGGCCCCCTGATCCTACCCGCGATTTCGCGGGGAGGGGGACCGCGCGAAGCGCGGTGGAGGGGTTCTTCCGAGCGGGAACAGAACCCCTCCACCAGGCTTCGCCTGGTCCGCCTCCGCGGCAAATGCCGGGGAGGATTACGTCACAGGTCGAAGAGGCCGCTCCCGTTCAGCTTTGGCGTGAGGTCGGCGATCTTCCGCGCGTCGCGTTCGGCCTTGGCCTTGTAATAATGGCCGACCATCTGAGCCTGGGCTTCGAGCATCGCGCTGTCGAAGTCGGTGACGTCCCGATAATCGTACATCTTGTCGGGGTTGAAGCCGGCGCGGGCCAGGTCGGTGCCGTAACGGACGTAGAAGGCGGCCATGCCGAGCGTTCGATACTGCCAGACATGGGCCATCTCATGCATGAACATGGTCCCGTTCTCGCCCCGGACCGAGAAATCCGGACAGAAATCGCGCTTGAAATAAACAATATTGCCGATCGTGATCGCGGGATTGCCCTTGGCGAACGCCATATGGGCCATCGGGTTGGCGCCCGGTCCGTCGCTCAGCCTCACTTTGTCATACTGGATCTTGTCGCCAAAGGCGGTTCGGGCGAGCGCGATTTCGCCGGCGGTCAGTTTCCTCTGCTTTCCCATGCCCCATCTCCCATGGCGCAAGCATAGCACGAAAGGGCGTCATTCCTCCAGCGCGAGCAGAGCGAAGGTGGCGAGCCAATGCTCCCCCATATAGTCGCCGGCGACGTGGGGGAGGCTGAAGTCGAGATGCTCGTCGGCGGTACGGCGGGCAAGCTGCGCCAGCTCCGGGTCGAGCGCCGGGGCGAGCTGCCGCCAGCACCAGGCGCGGCTGAGGTTGAGGCCGTCGAGATGGGCGATCTTGCCGTCCGACCGGTCGGAGACGGTGGCGGGGGTGAACAGGGTGCGGGGCTCGCCCCCGGCGAGGTCGGGGAGGAAATGGCCGAACCAGCTGCGGAATTGGTCGTCGCCGTGAGTCCGCCGCATGCACAAGGCTTCGGTCAAGGCGGAGGAGAGGAACTCGTCCCCGCCCGGCTCCCACGCCTGGCAGTTGCGATCCTGGCCGAACCAGGTCCGGGCGCGCTCGCGCATGAGGCCGGCGAGCGCCGGATCGTTGGGCTCGGCCCACTCCATCGCGAGGATCATCGCGAAGGCGCTGTTGAAATGGGTTCCGACCCGGATCGGGTAGGTGAGCTTGGGCAGATAGAGCTTGAACCGCTCGGCGAAGGCGAGCGCCAGAGGCTCGAGGTCGGTGGCCCAGGGCCGGTCGGAATGGCGCTGCGCCTCGGCATGGAGAGCGAGCAGCCAGGCCCAGCCATAAGGCCGCTCGAAGCCGCCCGAATAGGCGCGGTCCAGATAGGCGAGCTCGCCTGCGACCTTGTCCGGAGCGAGCATATCGTCGGCCATTGCACCCACTTCCAGCGCCACCGGCAGATCGGGAAACAGACGTCTTATTCGGAGCATCAGCCACCAGCCGTGGACGCAGCTGTGCCAGTCGAAGCTCCCGAAGAAGATCGGATGAAGCTCGCTCGGCCCGGCCACGTCCTCCGGTCCGTCCATGACATGGTCGAGCTTGTGCGGATATTCGCGGGTGACGTGGCCGAGCGCCATCCCGGCGAAGCGGGCGGCGGTTTCGGGGGTGAGGGTGTGGGGCATTGCGATCCTTGGTCCCCCCTCCCTGTAAGGGAGGGGCTAGGGGTGGGTCCGCCGAAGGCGGCCGAAACTCGGAAGTCAGCAATAGCCTCGCTTCGCTCGTCTACCCACCCCCGCCCCTCCCTTCCAGGGAGGGGAGGTCAGCGCCACGCCAAAAAGTAGATGAAGAGGATGTTGATCGCGAGCAGCGGCAGCGCGGTTCCGATCTGGGCCTTGATGACCCCGTTCGGGTCCTTGAGCTCGAGCAGGGCCGAGGGGACGAGGTTGAAGTTCGCGGCCATAGGGGTCATCAAGGTCCCGCAGAAGCCGGCCAGCATCCCGATCGCTCCGATCACCGCCGGATCGCCGTCATAGGTCTGGATGAGCAGCGGCACCCCGATCGCCGTCGCCATCACCGGGAAGGCGGCGAAGGCGTTGCCGGT
>DASVUW010000267.1:0-15931 GCA_036386845.1 Allosphingosinicella sp.
CCGAAGAACCCCTCCACCGCGCTTCGCGCGGTCCCCCTCCCCGCGAGATCGCGGGGAGGACATTTGCCTCAATAATCCTCGTGCATCATGTCGATCTCGCGCACCCGGCGCTTCTGCCGGGCGGCCTCGACCAGCCGGCGAAGCTCCTCGCGGCGCTGGGCGGCGCGTTCGACGTGGCGAAGCACCAGGGCACCGCCGCGGGTGGTCTCGTCGCTCGAGTTGACGGTGATGGTCCCGATCCCGGCCATCTGGTTGATCAGGCTGAAGTCGAGCCTGACGTCCTTGACCCGGTAGAGCTCGACCTCGTCGAGGCTCTTGATGAAGATGCCCTCGCGCACGATCAGCCGGTCCGGGCAGATGTCGTAGCGGGCGGCAAGGGCCTCGAACCATTTCCAGACGACGATTCCGAGGGCAAGCGCGCTGATCGCCAGCGGCCAGCGGCCGATCTCGGGCGGCGCCACGGCGGTCAGAAGGATTCCGATCGGCACGAGCGCCATCGTCCCCCAGCCGGCGAGCGTTCCCCGAAGCCAGCCCCAGGTCGAGGAGCGGAACGTGTCGAGCGGCGGTTCCATCATATTCTCCTACTTTTGCCTCCCCATCGTGAAGCGATGGGGAGGGGGACCATCCGACGGATGGTGGAGGGGTAACTGGAACAGGCCCGTGGGGCTACCCCTCCACCAGGCTTCGCCTGGTCCCCCTCCCCATGCTCCGCATGGGGAGGCAAAAACTAGTGCACCGCCCGGTCCTGCCGCTCGCCCTTGGAGGCGAGCGAGAAGCGGGGCTCGGGGACTCCCAGCGTGCCCGTGACGAGCTTGGCTGCATAGGCGCCGACGGCCGGGCCATGCTTGAAGCCGTGGCCGGAGCCGGCCCCGATCAGGAACACGTTCGGGCGATTCGGGTGGGCGTCGATCAGAAGGTCGCCGTTGGCGCTGTTCTCATATTGGCAGACCCTCGCCTCGCTCAGCGGCGCTCCGCGAAGGCGGGGGAATCGGCGTTCCATATAGGCGCGGACCTCGGCCAGCGCGGCAGGGGAGGGGGTTCGGTCGCCCCGGTCAGGATCCATCGGCGGGCCGTGCCGGTCGTGGGCGATCTTGAAGCCGCGGCCCTCGAGATCGGGGAAGCCGTAGTAGATGTCGCCGGCGTTGAAGTCGGCCCAGCCGGGCAGGGCGGCGGGCCCGAAGCCCTCGTCGCCCGCTGGCGGGCGGAAAAAGAATATCTCCTGCCGGGTCGGGAAGATCCGGCCGCGGAGCAGGCCCGGAAACAGCTTCGGAAGCCAGGGGCCGCAGGCGAAGACATAGCGGGCCGCGGAGAATTTCTCGCCGCTTTGCATGTTTATGCACTCGAGCGGACCTTCGCCCAGCCGCGGCGGTTCGACCGCGCCGAGCCGATAGTCCCCGCCCGCCGCGACGAACTCGGCGACGATCGTCTGCACCGCCCGCCGCGCCATCAGCGCTCCGAACTCGGGCTCCCAGAGCCCCACCTCGATCCCGTCGAAATCGATCATCGGGAAGCGGCGGCGCATCGCCTGCCGATCCATCAGCCTGGTCGGAAGCTTGAGGCGGCGGTGCACCTCCACGGTACGATGCACATAATCCTCGGCCTTCTGGAAGAAGAAGAGGACTCCCACCCGGTGGAAAAGCGGCAACTCCGCCCGGGCCGACAGGGCGCTCCACTCGGCGAGCGACTCCCAGGCCATGCGCGTATAGACCTCGTCGGCCCCGTAGCTTGCCCGGGTCAGCCGCGATTCGCCTCCGGACGAGGCCCGCGCATGGGCTGGCCCCCAGGCGTCGAGCAGAAGAACCTTGTGACCGGCGCGCTGCAGGGCCCGGCCGGTGCAGGCGCCGAACACCCCGGCGCCGACGACGATCGTGTCGGGCCGCCCGGAAGCTGTAAGAGCGGGGGAGTCTGCCGCAGCGATCGCCGCGGCGGCTCCAGCCTTGATCGCCGTACGCCGAGTCATGCTGGCCATCCACCCCTCCGACAGGAGGCAGCATTTGTGCTGCGCAGCTATTAGTCAAGCTGGGCCGCGCGCGATCACGGTTGCCGAAGAGCGATGAACTTCATGAACTTCACCATGGTGAGCCGGCCGGAGGGGTCACCGGCCGGTGCGGCAGACATGTCACGATTCTGCAACAGTGTGGCAGATTTTCCGCGCCGCCCCAGCCCCCGCCTTGATCTTCGCCGGCGGATGGAGAGAATTGTTGCACTGCCACAACGAGGGGGAAACGTAAGATGGCTCGTCTCTGGAACCGCGACGGCGTCAGCAAAGCCGTCTTCATGGCCGGCGCCTCGCTGGCCGCCTGCCTCACCGCAGCCTCGCCGGCCCACGCCCAGACGGAGGCTGAGCAGTCCGCCCAGGCCGCGAACGACGCGGCGGAGGCCGCCGACGACGATACCACCATCTACGTCACGGCCACCAAGCGCGAGACGACCCTTCTCGAAGTGCCCTTCTCGATCAACGCCCAGACCGAGGAGGACATCCAGCGCCTCGGCGCCGGGACGATCGAGGACCTGTCGCGCAACGTCGCCGGCCTCAACGTCCAGAATCTTGGGCCGGGCCAAAGCCAGGTCTCGATCCGCGGAGTCTCCGCCGGCCAGATCATCCGCGATCAGCCGGGCGTCAAGGAGCAGGTCGGAGTCTATCTCGACGAATCGGTCATTTCGCTGTCGCTGTTCCAGCCGGACCTCGATTTGTTCGACCTGAACCGGGTCGAGACCCTGCGCGGCCCTCAGGGCACCCTCTTCGGCTCCGGCTCGGTCGGCGGCACCATCCGCTACATCACCAACCAGCCCGACCTCTCCAAGATGGGAGGCCTGGTGGAGGCGAATGCCCAGCTCGTCGACGAAGACAGTTTCGGCGGACATATCAAGGGCGCGATCAACGTGCCGCTCGGCGACGTCGCCGCGGTCCGGGTCGTCGGCTATCACACCGAATATGCCGGCTTCATAAACACGCGCGCTCCGTCCCGCGAGGACATCAACGACGGACGCCGCACCGGTGGGCGAATCGCCGTTCTGTTCCAGCCGACCCCCGACATCTCGATCACGCCGCGCCTCGTCTACCAGGAAGTCCGCGCCAACGGCTTCAACCGGCAGGAGGTGTACAACCTCTACGCCAATCCCTTCACCACGACCCGCCCGGCGGTGACCTTCAACGAGCGGGAGCAATTCCTCCTGCTCGACGAGAAATTCGCGGACGACACCCTGATCGCCGACCTCACCGCAAGCCTCGGCCTCGGCGGAGTCGAGCTCACCTCGGTGACGACCTACATCAACCGCGACATCCTGGTCAGCCGAGACGCCAGCGCCCTCACCGGGAGCGTCTCGGTCGATCTCGGTTTCCCGACGGCCGGCGTGCTTCTTCCGTCCAACCTCGTCGACGTCACCGACCTCGAGACCTGGACCCAGGAAGTCCGGGCCTCCTCGACCGGCGAGGGGCCCTTCCAGTGGCTCGTCGGCGCCTTCTATTCGGACGTGAACCGGGTCTACGCGCAGCGGCTTCCGACCCCGGGTTACGACGTCTTCACCGACGCGCGCTTCGGCGCCGGGACTTCGGCGGCGGTGGCGAACGGCTTCCCGCTCAACTCGCCCTACAACGCCGATCTGCCCTACGACATCAAGCAGAAGGCCCTGTTCGGCGAGGCCAGCTACGACATCACCGAAGCCCTGACGGCGACGGCCGGCCTTCGCTATTACGACTTCAAGGAGGTTCGCGGCTTCAAGTCGGGCGGCCTCTTCGCCAACGGCGACAACCAGACCGACGAGACCAAGTCCGACGGCTTCTCGCCGCGGCTCCTGCTCAGCTACGAGGCGGCCGACGACGTCGTCATCAACCTTCAGGCGTCGAAGGGCTTCAGGCTCGGCGGGGTCAACGATCCGCTCAACGAGGGGCTGTGCAGCGCCCAGGACGTGATCGATTATGGCGGCTTCGACACCTACGAGGACGAGAGCCTCTGGAATTACGAAGCCGGGGTGAAGTCGAAGTTCGGACCGATCAGCATCAACGCCGCTGCCTTCTACACCGACATCAGCAACCTGCAGGTCACCGCCGACGCGGGATCCTGCTCCTCGCGGGTCGTGTTCAACGCCGACGCCCACACGATGGGCGTGGAGTTCGAGCTCAGCGCCCGGCCGATGAAGGGCGTCGATCTGTCGATCGCGGGCAGCTGGGTGGAAGCCGAGTTCGACGAGACGAGACTGAAGCAGAACGGCATGGTGCTCGAAGGGATCAGGAACGGCAACCGGCTGCCCTCGGTCCCGAACTTCCAGATTGCCGCAAGCGCCTTCTACAGCGTCCCCACCGACGATGGCGGCGAGGCCTATCTGGGCGTCACCTTCCAGCATGTCGGGACCCGGTTCACCCAGCCCGGGGACCAGGAGAACAATCCGCGCACGTTCGTCCACGGACTGCCGTTCGGCGGCCCTCCGCCGGGCGCCGCGACGACGCTGGATCTCAAGCTGCCCGATTACCAGCTGGTCAACCTCAGCGCGGGCGTCGAGCTCGGGAACGGCGTGGGCGCCGTCGTCTACGTCAACAATCTGTTCGACGAGAACCCGATCCTGGCCTTCGACCGGGAGCGGGGCGGCCGGGCCCGCCTCGGCTTCCACGTCGGCCAGCCGCGCACCATGGGAGTGACCCTCCGGAAGCGCTTCTGAGCTTCTTGATCCTCCCCTGCTTTTGCAGGGGATGGGGACCATGCGAAGCATGGTGGAGGGGCCCTGCTGAGTCCGAAGAACCCCGCCACCGCGCTTCGCGCGGTCCCCCTCCCCCGGAAAACCGGGGGAGGATTAATATGAGCCTCCTCAGCGCGTGGCGGGGATCGCCCGGGCGAGGGCCGGGGCCGGGCTGAGCCAGGTCGCCGCCGCCCGGCGGACGTCGTCGATCGTCAGCGCCTCGAGGTCGGAGCGGAAACCGGTCAGCTCGCGAAGTGCGGCCCGATCCGATCCCGCATGGGCGATGATCGAGGCCCAGGGGCCGTTTTCCCTCTGCGCCTGGTCGGCTGAGGCGAGCAGCGGGGTGCGCGCCGCATCCAGCTCCTCCTGGCTGATCGCGCCTTTGGCAAGCTCGCCCGCAACGCCCCGCGCCGCCTCGACCAGCGGGCGGATTTCGTCGGGAGCGGCTTCGAGGACGACGGTCAGGATGCCCTGGTCGCCGTCGTCGGGGGTCGCGAGCCCGACATTGGGCGCATAGACCTTGCCCATCACCACCCGCACCTGGCGGAGCAGCCTGGTTTCCAGGATCGAGCGAAGCAGGTGGACCGAATATTCCTCCCGGCGCCGCTCGCGGCTTGCAACCCAGAGCGGCCAGGCGAGGACCGCCGCGGCCTTGTCGGCAGGGCCGCGATGGGTCTCGGTCAGCGGCGGCGGCAGGCTTTCGGGGAAATAGCGGAAGGGCCCCCTGCCTTCCGGCAGTGGCGCAAGCGCCGGGCGGCGAGGCAAGGCCCCGAAGGTCATTGCGACCGAGCGCTTCGCCACCTCTTCGGTGACGTCCCCGACGATCGTCACCTCGACGGGCGACCGGGTCAGCACCGGCTTCAGCATCCGCTCGAAATCCGCGGCCCGATAAGCGGCTATGCGCTCGCGCGGTGGCATCGACTCGCGGCCGGGGAAGAGCGCCCGCTCGAGCGCCATGGTCGCGACGAACGAGGGGTCGGTATCGAGCATCCGATAGCCTAGGTCGATCGCGGTCGGCAGCTTCTCGTCGATCAGCGGCCTGAAGCCGGGATCCGTCATGTAGGCGGCGAGCAGGTGCATCTGCTGGGCGACATTGTCGGCGAGCGTGCTGCTGCTCAGCATGAAGGCGGTCGGCCGGGGCTCGAGCGTGAACGCCCAGGTCGAGTTGGCGAGCGCGCTTGCGATCTGCTCATAGTCCATCTTTCCGAGACCGCCGTTCGGGAACAGGCCCGCCGCAAGGGTCATCGGCATCCTGTCGGCGACGCTGAGGCCGCGTTCGCCATGACCGAACCGGACCCGGATCTCGGCTCCGCCCGACTGGAAATCGGTCTGCTTGAAGTTGAGAACGGCGCCGTTCCTGAAGGTGAGGCGCGTGAATTCCGGTCCGACGTCCCTCGAAGCGACCTTGCCCCGCTTGCCGAACTTCAAATAGGCCCATTCAGCCGCTTCCCGGTCAGCGAAGGTCTCTAGCGGGGCCGCCTTTTCGTTCTCGCGCCATGCCGCCGTCAGCTGCGCCGGATCGATCGGCTCCGGTCCGGTCAGCACCACCAGCGGGCCGCTGCCGCTCCAGTCGGATTCGAAGGCGCGCTTCACGTCCGCCGGGGTAAGGCCCGCGACGAGCAGGTCGAAGACCCGCATCGCTTCGTCCGGATGGAGAAACGGGGTTCCGGCCAGCTCAGACTCGACGATAGCCTGCGCCAAATCGCGGGTGGCTCGAGTGCCGCTTTGATAGACGGCGGCTCGAAGCCGGGATCGAAGCTGCTCGGCGGCGGCTTCGACTTCGCGGGCGGTCGGCCCCCTCTCGGCGAACCGGCGCAGCTCCGCCTGGGCCTGAGCCAGCCCTTCGCGCCATTTCCCGAGATTGGGGACCGCGATCAGGCACGAGATTCGAGCGTCGGGCAGGCCCCTGTTCACGATCGGCGCCGTCCCCAGAAGAGCGGACCCGCTCTTCGCGGTGGCCTGGGCCGCCCGGTCGGTGAGGATCGTCACCCATATCTGCGAAAGCGCCTCGCGGCGCATCCGCTCGAGGCTGGAGTCGCGGGGCCCGTCGAGCGGCGCGACCCGGCAGGCGCTTGCCGCCAGCGGAAGCGACGGGCCGCTCCTCGTGAAGCTGTCGAGGCCGCGCCGGGGCAGGGGGGCGGGCTTCGCCCGGGCCCCCGGGGCCCCTCTGGCCGTCCAGCCGGCAAATGCCGCTTCCGCCGCCTTGAGGAGGGCGTCGGGATCGGCGTCGCCGGCAATGACCAGGACGGCATTGTCCGGCCGGTACCAGCGATCGTAAAAGGCCTGGAGGGCCGCCGGACTCGCCGCCCGAACCGAGGCTTCCGTGCCGCCGACGTCGCGAGCGACCGATCGGAGCCCGGGCGCCTGGAACCGGGCCGCTTCGCGTCCGACGATCGACGCCGGACTCGTCCTGGCGCGAATCTCCGCGATTACGACGCCTTTCTCGAGCTCGACGGCCGCCGGCGCGAACAGGATTCCGTCGGCAGCGCCCCGAAGCCATTCGAGGACCTTGGCCACCGCTGCGGCGTCGGCGGCAGGCACGTCCATCTGGTAGACGGTCGATTCGATGCCCGTCGACGCATTCTCGTCGCGGCCGAAGGCGACTCCGAGGCTCGCGAAACGCGTGTCGAGCGAGCCCTCGGGCGCCTGCCGGGTAGAGCGGAAGGCCATATGCTCGACGAAATGGGCGAAGCCGGCCTCGGCCTCCTCCTCGTCATAGCTGCCTGCACGGACGGCAAGCCGGATCGAGACCGCCCGGGCGGGGGAGCCGTTGCGCATGATCGCGTAGCGCAGGCCGTTGGAAAGGGTGCCGGTCCGGACCGCGGGATCGGGAGTAGCCTTCGCCTCCGGGGGCAAGGGATCGATGGCCCGCGCCGGCCCGCTCGAGACCAGCAAAGCCGCCGCCGCGGCGAGCGCCCGGCCAAACCCACGAAACATCATTGAATTCCCCGGCTGATCCCCGGCTTCAGCTACTGGGAAAAGCTCGGCTTTTCAATTGCTCAGGGCCGCGCGTTGAGCGAATCGCGAATTTCGCGAAGGACCAGCAGCTCTTCGCTCGGACCGGCCTGGGGCGCCTCCGAGGTGATCTTCATCCGGTTTGCCGCTCGGATCATCTGGTAGATGACGAAGGCGAGGATGAGGAAGCCGACGACGGCGGTGGCGAACTGGCCGTAGCCGATCATCGGCACCCCCGCCTCCTTGAGCGCAGCGTAATTGTTGGGATCGCCGGCATAACCCCCCGGGATCGGCCCCAAACGGACGAAGTAGCTGGAGAAATCCAGCCCTCCGAAGAGCCAGCCGATCACCGGCATGATGATGTCGTCGGTCAGCGACGAGACGATGGCCGCGAACGCGGCGCCGATGATCACCGCCACCGCCAGGTCGAGCACGTTGCCCCTCGCGATGAATTCCCTGAACCCGGACATGTGGTCTCCCCTTTTGTTGTCCGCGGAGACTAGCGGTCCCAGCCCCTACCGTCACCCCAGCGAAGGCTGGGGTCCCAGCGGGTGAAAGGCGCCGCGCTCTTCACCCGCCGGGGCCCCAGCCTTCGCTGGGGCGACGGGATCAACTCAATGCTCTTCGTTCGGCGCCTCGTCCCCCGCCGCGAGCACCGGTGCCTCCACCGTGATCGGAGGCGCCACGTTGAAGGAGAAGGTGAGGGGGATCTTGTCACCCGCCTTTACCTTCGAATTGATCCCGAACAGCATGGCGTGCCGGCCGCCGGGCTCAAAGACCAGCTCCCCGCGGCTCGGGAACTCGATCTCCTTGCGCTGCTTCATCTTCGTCCTGGCGCCCGTTGTCTCCGTTTCGTGGAGCTCGATCCAGCGCACCGACGGGCTCGATACTCCCACCAGCCGCGTGCCTTCGCTTCCCGCCTCCATCCGGAAATAGGCGCCGCCCGGCCGGCTCTTCACCGCCGGCAGCCTCACCCAGACGTCGCGGACCGTCACCGTCCCGTCGGGCGGCGGCCTGTCGCACCCGGCCAACGCAGCCGCAGCGGCGAGCGCTGCAAAAACGTGGCTTTTGAGCATCTTCTTCATCGGGGCGCATCCCTAGCGTCGGGCGAACTTCTTGTCGCGTCGGAATCCACCCCTATATCGCTTCCGAAACACTCCGCGTGCCTCATTCGAAGGACGCAGGGGTGCGGTAAACTTTTGGGGCACAAGAGGAATAAGCATGGCTAGAGTCATCGGAATCGACCTGGGCACGACCAACAGCTGCGTCGCCGTCATGGAAGGCGGCAAGCCCAAGGTGGTCGAGAATGCGGAAGGCGCGCGCACCACGCCCTCGATCGTCGCTTTTGCCAAGGACGGCGAGCGGCTGGTCGGCCAGCCGGCCAAGCGCCAGGCGGTCACCAATCCCGAGAACACCGTCTTCGCGGTGAAGCGCCTGATCGGGCGCCGCTTCGACGATCCGATCACCAAGAAGGATACGGAGCTCGTCCCCTACAAGATCAGCCGCGGACCCAATGGCGACGCCTGGGTCAGCGCCGGCGGCAAGGATTACAGCCCGTCCCAGATTTCCGCCTTCATCCTCCAGAAGATGAAGGAGACCGCCGAGGGCTATCTCGGCGAGACCGTCACCCAGGCGGTGATCACCGTCCCCGCTTACTTCAACGACGCCCAGCGCCAGGCGACCAAGGACGCCGGCCAGATCGCCGGCCTCGAGGTCCTGCGCATCATCAACGAGCCGACCGCCGCGGCGCTCGCCTACGGCCTTGACAAGCAGGACGGAAAGACGATCGCGGTCTACGATCTGGGCGGCGGAACGTTCGACATCTCGGTGCTCGAGATCGGCGACGGCGTGTTCGAGGTCAAATCGACCAACGGCGACACCTTCCTGGGCGGCGAGGATTTCGACGCGAAGATCGTCGATTATCTCGCCGACGAGTTCAAGAAGCAGGAGGGAATCGACCTTCGCGGCGACCGCCTCGCCCTCCAGCGCCTCAAGGAGGGCGCCGAGCGGGCGAAGATCGAGCTCAGCTCGGCGCAGACGACCGAGGTCAACCTGCCCTTCATCACCGCAGATCAGAACGGCCCGAAGCATCTCGTCAAGACGATCACCCGCGCCGATCTCGAGCGGCTGGTCGAGGACCTGATCAAGCGCACGCTCGAACCCTGCAAGAAGGCTCTCGCCGACGCCGGCGTGAAGGCGGATGACATTTCCGAAGTCGTGCTTGTCGGCGGAATGACCCGCATGCCGCGGGTGCGCCAGATCGTCCAGGATTTCTTCGGCAAGGAGCCGCACACGGGCGTCAACCCTGACGAGGTCGTCGCCATGGGCGCCGCCATCCAGGCCGGAGTTCTCCAGGGCGACGTCAAGGATGTCCTCCTGCTCGACGTCACTCCGCTGTCGCTCGGGATCGAGACCCTGGGCGGAGTCTTCACCCGGATGATCGATCGCAACACGACCATCCCGACCAAGAAGAGCCAGACCTTCTCGACCGCCGAGGACAATCAGAACGCGGTGACGATCCGGGTCTTCCAGGGCGAGCGCGAGATGGCTGCGGACAACAAGATCCTCGGCCAGTTCGACCTGGTCGGGATTCCGCCGGCGCCGAGAGGCGTGCCTCAGGTCGAGGTCACGTTCGACATCGACGCCAACGGAATCGTCCACGTCTCGGCCAAGGACAAGGGCACCGGCAAGGAGCAGCAGATCCGAATCCAGGCCTCGGGCGGCCTCGCCGATTCCGACATCGAGAAGATGGTCCGCGAAGCCGAGCAGTTCGCCGAGGAGGACAAGAAGCGCCGCGAGAGCGCCGAGGCGAAGAACAGCGCCGAGGGCCTTGCCCACAGCACCGAAAGGCAGCTCGCCGAGCATGGCGACAAGGTCGACGAGGCTCTGAAGACCGAGATCCAGGCGGCGATCGACGAGACCCGCAAGGCCGTCGAGAGCGGCGACATCGAGGCGATGAAGTCGAAGACCGCGGCCTTGAGCCAGGTCGCGATGAAGCTCGGCCAGGCGATTTACGAGAAGGAGCAGGCCGGTGCGGCCGGCGGCGCTACCGATCAGCCCGGCTCCGACGAGACCGCCCAGGCGGGTGGCGCCCAGGAAGAAGTCGTCGACGCCGAATTCTCCGAGGTCGACGACGAAAACAAGGGCTGAGGTCTATGTGGGTGACCGTCATCCCGGCGAAGGCCGGGATCCCAGCGAGGATAGGCACAGCTTTTCCCCCTGGGACCCCAGCCTTCGCTGGGGTGACGGCGCTCCTTACGGATCACCATCATGGTTGAAACCGATTATTACGAGCTGCTCCAGGTCGAGCGCGGCGCGGACGAGCGGACCCTCAAGTCCGCCTATCGCCGCCTCGCGATGGAATGCCATCCGGACCGCAACCCGGGCTGCAAGGATTCGGAGGCGAAGTTCAAGGCCATCAACGAGGCCTATGACTGCCTGAAGGACCCTCAAAAGCGCGCCGCCTACGACCGCTTCGGCCACGCCGCCTTCCAGGGCGGCGGGATGGGCGGGGCCGGCGCCCAGGATTTCGGCTCGTTCAGCGACATCTTCGAAAATATCTTCGGCGAATTCATGAACGGCCAGCAGGCCGACCGCCGCTCCAATGCGCTTCGCGGCTCGGACCTTCGCTACGACCTCGAGATCACGCTCGAGGACGCGTTCGCCGGAAAGCAGGTCGAGCTGAGGATCGACACCAGCGCGCAATGCGAGCCCTGCGGCGGCTCGGGCGCGAAGACCGGGACCGGTGCCCGTCCGTGCACCATGTGCCACGGCCGCGGCCAGGTGCGGGCCCAACAGGGCTTCTTCGTGGTCGAGCGTACCTGCCCGACCTGCCGTGGGGTTGGGCAGGTGATCGCGGATCCCTGCGAGAAGTGCCGGGGTGAGGGCCGGGTGGACCGCCAGCGCTCGCTCGATGTGCGGATCCCCGCCGGGGTCGACGAAGGAACCAGGATCCGGCTCGCCGGCGAGGGCGAAGCGGGCGTCCGCGGCGGGCCGAACGGCGATCTCTACATTTTCGTCCACCTCGCGCGGCATGCCTTCTTCCAGCGCCAGGGGACGACTTTGTTCGTGCGCTGCCCGATCAGCATCACGACCGCGGCGCTCGGCGGCTGCATCGAGGTGCCGGGGCTCGACCGCCAGAAGCATTCGATCCAGATCCCGGCCGGGATCCAGTCGGGCAAGCAGATCAAGCAGCGCGGCGCCGGGATGCCGGTCATCAACGGACGCGGCCATGGCGACATGGTCGTGCAGGTCGATATCGAGACTCCGACGAAGCTCAGCGCGAAGCAGCGCGAGCTCCTTGAGGAGTTCCGCGCCACCGAGACCGGTGAGGAATGCCCGGCCAGCAAGAGCTTTTTCGGCAAATTGAAGGGTCTCTTCGACGCCTGATTTGCCTCCCCATCGAAGATGGGGAGGGGGGACCACACGAAGTGTGGTGGAGGGGTAAAAGGCGCAGGCTTCCGCCGTCCCGCGCCGGAACCTCCCAATCCTCCGCCAGGTACCCCTCCACCAGGTTCCACCTGGTCCCCCTCCCCATGCTTCGCATGGAGAGGATAAGGGTGGCTCGCCGCCAATCCGGCGCTATGGTCCCCAAATGCGCATGTTGCTCCTGCTCCTCGCCCTCTTCGCCTCGGCGTGCGCGACCGCGTCGCCCCCCAAGGCCACCTTCGCCAACCCGGTCATCGATTCGGACTTCCCCGACCCGGCGATCCTGCGATCGAAGGACGGCTATTACTACGCCTACGCCACGCAGACTGAGCGCGACGGAAAGTGGATCAACCTCCAGGTCGCGCGCTCGCGCGACCTCGTCGCCTGGGAGCATCTCGGGGACGCACTCCCCGCTAAGCCGGCCTGGGCGAGCAGGACCCAGGATTTCTGGGCGCCGCACGTCGCCGAGCATCGCGGGCGCTATTATCTCTATTATTCGGCCAAGCCCGACGCGGCTCTGACCGACGACAAGAAAGGCCTCTGCCTCGCCGCTGCCGTCGCAGACCGGCCGGAGGGTCCCTTCACGGACATGGGCAAGCCGCTCCTGTGCGGGGCCGGCTTCGTCAACATCGACCCGATGAGCTACGACGATCCCGCCACCGGCAAGCGGCTGCTCTACTGGGGATCGGGCTTCGAGCCGATCAAGGTTCAGGAGCTTGCGCCCGACCGCCTCTCCTTCGCTCCGGGAAGCGCTCCGATCGACCTGATCCGGGCCGACAAGAAGACGCCCTATCGCAACCTCGTCGAAGGCGCCTGGATCGAGCTTCGCGGCGGCTATTATTACCTCTTCTATTCGGGCGACAATTGCTGCGGCAAAGGCGTGCACTACGCCGTCATGGTCGCCCGCTCTCGAAGCGCCACCGGCCCGTTCGAGCTCCAGAAGGGCACATTGCTCGAGGGGAATGCGAAATGGATCGGTCCCGGCCACAACAGCGTGATCGAAGATGACTATGGTGAGAGCTGGATGGTCTACCACGCGGTCGACTCCGCCCGAACGCGCTCGAAGCCGACGGACGAGGTCAACACTCGGCGGGTCATGCTCATCGACCATCTCGTCTGGACCGACGAATGGCCCGAAGTGAAAGGGCCGACCAGCGGGCCGCAGCGCCGCCGGTATCCGGAGCGCTACGCTCCGGATTGAAGTCATTCAAAGGGGGATAATCCATGCGTCTGCTCGTCTTCGCCATCGCCGCTCTCGCCGCGGCGCCCGCTTCCGCGCAGCAGGACCTGTCGAAGGTCGAGGTGAAGGTCGAGAAGATCGCCCCCGGCGTCGCCGTCCTGTTCGGGGCCGGCGGCAATATCGGCCTGTCCTACGGCCCGGACGGCAACATCATCGTCGACGATCAATATGCTCCGATGAGCGACAGGATCCTCGCGGCGATCGCTACCGTCGACCCCGATCCGGTCCGCTTCGTGATCAACACCCACTGGCATGGTGACCATACCGGCGGGAACGAGGCGATGGGCCGCCGGGGAGCGGTGATAGTCGCCCACAGCAACGTGCGGACCCGGATGTCGAGCGAGCAGTTCGTCGCCGCGCTGGGAAGCAAGGTCCCGGCCTCCCCCGACGCCGCTCTTCCGGTCGTCACCTTCGAGGACGGAGTCACCCTCCACCTGAACGGCGACACGCTCCACGTCGTCCATGTCGCCCATGCCCATACCGACGGCGATTCTCTGGTCCACTGGCAGAAGGCCAACGTCCTCCACATGGGGGACACCTTCTTCCACAGGGCGAGCTTCCCCTTCATCGACCTCAGCTCGGGAGGATCGATCGACGGCCTGATCGCGGCGGCCGACAAGGGCCTCGCCTGGAGCAACGCGACGACCCGGATCATTCCGGGACACGGGCCGGTCGCCTCCCGGGCGGAGCTTGCCGCCTATCGCGCTATGCTGGTCGATATCCGGGCCAAGGTCGCCGCCGGAATCGCCGCGAAGCGCACGCTAGCCCAGATCCAGGCGTCGAAACCGGCGGCGCGCTACGGAATGCCGGAAGGCTTCATCAAGCCGGATCAGTTCGTCGCCTTCGTCCACGAAAGCCTGACGAAGAAGCGCGGGCATCGCCATTAATCTGCCTCCCCATCGCCAGATGGGGAGGGGGACCACCGAAGGTGGTGGAGGGGTATTGGCGCAGGCCTTTGCCGTCTCGTGCGTGATCCTCGGGGGCTCTGCCAGCTACCCCTCCACCATGCTCCGCATGGTCCCCCTCCCCATGCTGCGCATGGGGAGGCAGTTAGCGCTTCGGGATCTCAAGCCCGCGCTGAACGGCCGGCCTGGCGAGACCCCGCTCCAGCCAGGCCGGGACGTTGCGCCCGATTCGAACAGCCCGAACGGTTTCCCGCCCGGTCCGTCCGGATCGACGATCGCGGGGATCTTGCCGTTGGGGTTGAGCGAAAGGAATTCCGGGGTCCAGGTCTCGTTCTTGCCGATGTCGATCATGTGCGGCTCGTAGGGGAGGCCCGTCTCCTCCAGCATGATCGACACCTTCACACCGTTGGGCGTGTTGAGCGAATAGAGCTGGAGCCGGTCGGGATGCTCCGCCGGCCAGCGCCGGGTGATTGGGAATGCGGACAGGTCGGTCATCAGCGCTCCTCCTTGTTCCCCGGCGGGGAGCGGCGGCCTCAGCCCCCGAACACCCGCCCGAAGATGGTGTCGACGTGCTTCAGATGGTAGCCGAGGTCGAAGCTCTCCTCGAGCCGCTCGGCCGGCAGAAACGCCGCTACTTCGGGATCCGCCTTGAGCAGCTCGAGCAGCGATAGGGCCCCATTGCTCTCCCACACCTTCATCGCGCTTCGCTGGACCAGTGAATAGGCCTCCTCCCGGCTGGCTCCGGCCTGGGTAAGGGCGAGCAGCACCCGCTGCGAGTGGACGAGGCCGCCCATCAGGTCGAGATTCCTCTGCATCCGTTCCGGATAGACGAGCAGCTTGTCGATCACCCCGGTCAGCCGGGCCAGGGCGAAGTCCAGGGTCACCGTGGCGTCGGGGCCTATGTAACGCTCGACCGAGGAATGGCTGATGTCGCGCTCGTGCCACAGCGCCACATTCTCAAGCGCCGGATTCACGTAACCCCGCACCATCCGGGCGAGGCCGGTGAGGTTCTCGGTGAGCACCGGGTTGCGCTTGTGCGGCATCGCCGAGCTGCCCTTCTGGCCGGGCGAGAAATATTCCTCCGCTTCCAGCACCTCGGTGCGTTGCAGGTGGCGGACCTCGGTGGCGAGCCGTTCCACCGACGAGGCGATGACTCCGAGCGTGGCGAAGAACATCGCGTGCCGGTCGCGGGGGATGACCTGGGTCGAGACGGGCTCGACCTTCAGGCCCATCTTCGCAGCCACATGCGCCTCCACGCGCGGGTCGACATTGGCGAAGGTCCCGACCGCGCCCGATATCGCACAGGTGGCGATCTCGTCGCGCGCCGCGACCATTCGCGCACGCGCCCTCGCGAACTCGGCGTAAGCGTAAGCGAGCTTCAGCCCGAAGGTCACGGGCTCGGCATGGATTCCGTGGCTCCGGCCGATGGTCGGAGTGAGCTTGTACTCGTGAGCCCGCCGCTTCAGCACTTCGAGCAGGGCATCGAGATCCTCGATCAGCAGGTCGGACGCCTGCTTGAGCTGGACGGCGAGGCAGGTGTCGAGCACGTCGGAGCTCGTCATCCCCTGGTGCAGGAACCGCGCCTCAGGCCCGACGATCTCCGCCACGTGGGTCAGGAAGGCGATCACGTCGTGCTTGGTGGTGCGCTCGATCTCGTCGATCCGCGCGGCGTCCCAGGTTACGTCCCGCCCGCCGGTCCAGATCGCCGCCGCCGCCTCCCGCGGGATCA
>DASVUW010000268.1:0-3481 GCA_036386845.1 Allosphingosinicella sp.
CGCGCCCCTCGGCGCGCACCGACGCGATCCTGAACGTCAACCAGACCGTCTTCGATTTCGGAGCCAGCGCCGACCGCGTGCTCGCCGCAGGAGCGCGGCTCCGAGCGGCGGCGGCCGAAGCCGAAGCGAGCGCCGACCGTATCGCTCTCAACACGGTGGCTTCCTGGTACGACGTCTTCGCCTACCGGGCGCTGGTGGCGCTGAGCGAATCGTTCGTCGCCAACCAGCAGGAGCTTCGCGAGGCGGTCGAGGAGAGGGTCCGCCAGGGCGTCTCCGCACCGGGCGACACGGCCCGGGTCGACTCCTATCTGGCTTCCGCGCAGACTCGGCTCGCGGGCTTCCGCCGGCTCCTCGCCAATGCCGAGGCCCGTTATTCCGAGCTGACCGGATCGCCGCCGCCGGCCTATCTCGAGCGCGCTCCGATCCCGCAGACTCCGGCTCTGACCCGGGACGCCGCGGCCCTCGCCGCGATGAGCAGTCCCGCCGCGCGCTCTGCCCAGGCGATGGCGGATTCGGCGCGGCGCGAGGCGAGAGCGGCCAAGAACGACCGGCTGCCGCAGATCAGCGCGGGGATCGACGCCGGGCGCTACGGCGTCTTCGAGAACGACCGGGATTACGACATTCGAGGCCGGGTCACGGTTCGCCAGCGGCTCTTCGGAGGCACGGAGGCTCGAGTCGCCCAGGCCAGGGCGAGGGCGGTTTCCGCGGACGCCCGAGCGTCGCGGGTGCGCGACGAGGCGTCGCGCGACGCCGCCATCGCCTGGTCGGACGTCAGGGCGCTCGAAGAGCAGCTGCGCGCACTCCAGGCGAGCTACCTCGCCAGCCGCCAGTCGCGCGACGTGCTCATCGAACGCTTCATCAATTCGCGCGGCAATCTGTTCGACGTGGTCGCGGCCGAGGACGCTTATTTCGAGACGGCCACCGCCTTCATCCGGACCTTGGCGGAGCTCGACGCGGCCCGCTACGTGCTTCTGTCACGCACGGGCAACCTGCTGGATACGCTCGGCATAGACCCAGCCCGAGTCGGGGGCCAGGATGAGTAGCGAGAACGAGATCAAGCCCGCATCCCAGCCCCGCTTCGCTTCATGGCTGATGGAGCCTATGCGGCGTAATCGGGGTATATACGGGAAGGTCGCCTTAGCGGCCGTGCTGATCAATATCTTCGGGCTGATGACATCGCTCTTCACGATGATCGTTTACGACCGGGTCGTGCCCAACAACGCGACCTCGTCGCTCGTCGCGCTGTCGATCGGCCTTGCCATCGTGGTGATTTTCGACTTCGTGCTGAAGCTGCTTCGGGCCTATTTCGTAGACGTCGCGGGAGCCTCGATCGACCGCGACGTCGGCGAGACCCTGTTCGAGCGCCTGCTCAGGCTCCGGCTGGACCTCAAGAAGGGCTCGACCGGATCCCTGACCAGCCTGATGCGCGAGCTCGAGCAGCTGCGCGACTTCTTCACCTCTGCGACGCTGACCGCGGTCGTCGACCTCCCCTTCATCATCCTCACTCTCCTCGTCATCTGGATCATCGGAGGCACGGTGGTGCTGGTGCCGGCGCTGATGGTCCCGCTCGTCATCGTCGTCGGAGCGCTCACCCAGCCCGCCATGGACCGCCTCTCCGCCAAGGCGATGGGCGAGGGCATGGCCAAGCAGTCGGTCCTGGTCGAGACGATCGGCGGGCTCGAGACGGTCAAGGCCGCGGGCGCCGGCCCGCTCCTGTCCCGGCGCTGGGACAAGGCCATGGAGAACCACTCCGACAGCTCGCTGCGCCAGCGCCTCATCTCGAGCATCGGGATCACCACGGCGACCTCCGCGGGCACGATCTCTTACGCGGGAGTGGTCATCGTCGGAGTGGGCCTGATCGCCACCCAGGACCTGACCATGGGCGGGCTCATCGCCTGCTCGATCCTGGCCGGCCGGGCCGTCGCGCCGCTCGCCCAGATCTCTCAGCTCCTCTCGCGGATGACCTCGACCCGGACCGCCTACCGCCAGCTCAACGAGATGATGAGCCTGCCGCCGGAAGGTCCCGAAGGCGAGGGCCTGAAGCTCGCCGGGCTGAAAGGCCGGATCGAGTTCCGCAACGTCAGCTTCAAATATCCGGGCGCCGCCGAGAAGACCCTGGAGGATTTGAACTTCACGATCACGCCCGGCGAGCATGTCGCACTGCTCGGGCGGGTAGGTTCGGGGAAGTCGACCATCGCCCGGCTGATCCTGGGCCTCTACCCGCCCGAGGAAGGGCTGGTGATGATGGACGGCACCGACATCCGCCAGCTCGATCCGCTGGAGATGCGCCGCTACATCGGCGCCGCGCTCCAGGAGAGCGTGCTGCTGACCGGATCGGTGCGCGAGAATATCGGGCTCGCCCGGGCCCATGTCGACGACGACGAGCTGCTCCGGTCCGCCGAGCTTTCGGGCACCCACAGCTTCATGGGCTCGATCGCCAACGGCTACGACCTCAGGCTCGCCGACCGCGGCGAGGGGCTTTCGGGCGGCCAGCGCCAGTCGATCGCGCTCGCCCGCGCCCTGGCCGGGCGGCCGCCGGTGCTGGTCTTCGACGAGCCGACCAGCGCGATGGACGCCCAGACCGAGACCGCGCTCATCCAGCGGCTGCGCGACGAGCTCAAGGATCGCACCCTGGTCCTGATCACGCACCGGCCCCCGCTGCTCGCCCTGGTGAGCCGGATCATGCTGATCGAGCGCGGCAGGGTCGCCATGGACGGGCCGCGCGACGAGGTCCTGAAGCAGATCACGCGGCAGCAGACGCCGCCGACCAAGGCGGCCTGATCCATGAACGAGCACACCCATATCGAGGACCTGACCGACCGGATCAAACCCCGGACGGCCTCGAACGTCCTCTTGTGGGTGGTGGTCGGCTTCTTCGTCATCTTCATCATCTGGGCGGCGATGACCGAGCTCGACCGGACGGTCCGCGGCCAGGGCCGGGTGATCGCGACCTCGCAGCTCCAGGTCGTCTCGAATCTCGAAGGCGGGGTGGTCGAGGCGATCAACGTCAGGACCGGACAGCAGGTGAAAGCGGGCCAGGAGCTCATCCGCCTCGACCGGACCGCCACCGGCGCCGAGCTCGGAAGCGGCGAGGCCTCCGCCAACGCGCTTGGAATGAAGATCGCCCGCCTCTCCGCCGAGGTGGCGGGGCGCGAGCCCACCTATCCCGCCCCGGCCGATCAGGCCGCGGCGAGCCAGCTGATGATCGAGCGCTCGCTCCACGCCTCGCGGATGCAGGAGCTTGGAAGCGTCATCAACGCCGGCCAGGCGCGGGTGGCCCAGGCCAGCCGGGCCGTCCAGGAGGCTCAGGCCGCCTACGACGCCCGGGTGTCGGCGCGGGACGCAAGGCGCCAGGAGCTCGACCTCATCCGGCCGATGGTCGAGCGGGGGATCGAGCCGAGGCTGTCGCTGATGCAGGCCGAGAGCGCCCATGCGGTGGCGGCGAGCGAAGCCGCTGCCGCCTCGGCGGCCATCTCCCGGG
>DASVUW010000269.1:0-7936 GCA_036386845.1 Allosphingosinicella sp.
CGTCAACACGGTCCTTGCGCTCCTTGACCTCAATCTCGGACGAACCGCCAACCTTGATCACGGCAACGCCGCCGGCGAGCTTGGCGAGACGCTCCTGGAGCTTCTCCTTGTCATACTCGCTGGTGGTGTTCTCGATCTGACCGCGGATAGCCTCGACCCGGCCCTTGATCCGGTCGCCGTCGCCGGCGCCGTCGACGATCGTGGTGTTGTCCTTGTCGATGGTGACCCGCTTGGCCTGGCCGAGCATGGCGACCGTGACGTTCTCGAGCTTGATGCCGAGATCCTCGCTGATCATCTCGCCGTTGGTCAGGATCGCGATGTCCTCGAGCATCGCCTTGCGGCGATCGCCGAAGCCCGGAGCCTTGACGGCCGCGACCTTCAAGCCGCCGCGAAGCTTGTTGACGACGAGCGTGGCGAGCGCCTCGCCCTCGATGTCCTCGGCGATGATGAGGAGCGGACGGCCCGACTGCACCACCGCTTCCAGGATCGGAAGCATCGCCTGCAGGTTCGAGAGCTTCTTCTCGTGGATGAGGATGTAGGGGTCGCTGAGCTCGACCTGCATCTTCTCCGGGTTGGTGATGAAATAGGGGCTGAGGTAGCCGCGGTCGAACTGCATGCCCTCGACGACGTCGAGCTCGAACTCGAGGCCCTTGGCCTCCTCGACCGTGATCACGCCTTCCTTGCCGACCTTGTCCATCGCCTCGGCGATCTTCTCGCCGACGACGGTGTCGCCGTTGGCCGAGATGATCCCGACCTGGGCGATCTCGTTCGACCCGGAGACCGGCTTGGAGCGCGCCTTGAGGTCGGCCACCACGGCGGTGACGGCGATGTCGATTCCGCGCTTCAGGTCCATCGGGTTCATTCCGGCCGCGACGGACTTCATGCCTTCGCGGACGATGGACTGGGCGAGGACCGTGGCGGTGGTGGTGCCGTCGCCGGCGAGGTCGTTCGTCTTCGACGCGACCTCCTTCAGCATCTGCGCGCCCATATTCTCGAACTTGTCCTTAAGCTCGATCTCCTTGGCGACGGTGACTCCGTCCTTGGTGATCCGCGGGGAGCCGAAGCTCTTGTCGAGGACGACGTTGCGGCCCTTGGGGCCGAGGGTCACCTTCACCGCGTCGGCGAGGATGTCGACGCCGCGCATGATGCGCTCGCGGGCGTCGCGTGAGAAGCGAACGTCTTTCGCTGCCATGTTATCTGCTCCTTGGTTCTTCTAAAATTGCGTCACCCCAGCGATGGCTGGGGTCTCGTCGGGTGAAGGGCTCGGCGCCTTTCACCCACTGGGGTCCCAGCCTTCGCTGGGACGACGGTCAGCGCCCGCCGGCGTCGCCGACGATCCCGAGGATGTCGCGTTCCTTCATGATCAGCAGGTCCTCGCCGTCGAGGCGGACCTCGGTGCCGGACCATTTGCCGAACAGGATCCTGTCGCCGGTCTTGACGTCGAGCGGAGTGACCGTTCCGTCCTCGCCCCGGCTGCCGGATCCGGCAGCGACGACCTCGCCCTCCTGCGGCTTCTCCTTGGCGGTGTCGGGGATGATGATGCCGCCGGCCGTCTTCTCCTCGGCCTCGACACGGCGGACGAGAACTCTGTCATGGAGCGGACGAAATTTCATGCGCGTCACCTCTTCTTCGCTATTGCGGCTGCCGGGCCCATATGAGCGCCGAAGCCGTCCGGTTGAATTTCTGTTAGCACTCACCCCTCGCGAGTGCCAGCACCGTTCATCTAGGACTTGTTCATCGCCGGTCAAGGGTGAGAGCTGAGGAATTTTGCGCGTCGCCCCAGCGAAGGCTGGGGCCCCAGTGGGTGAAGAACTCGGCGCATTTGACTCGCTGGGGTCCCAGCCTTCGCTGGGACGACGGTTTGTCGGTTCGTCGGCGAGGAATTTACAGCGGCGCGGCGCTGGTCTAGCCCAGCGCTCGGGCAAAGGAGAGCAAGGCAATGAGGTTCGCGGGCAAGGTCTGGAAATTGCTCGTCGGGATCAAGGACGGGCTCGTCCTCCTGTTCATGCTTCTCTTCTTCGCGCTTCTCTACGCGGCCATGACGGCGCGTCCGACGCTCGGCGCTGGCGACCGCGGAGCGCTGCTCTTCCGGCTCGACGGCCCGATCGTCGAGCAGCCGACCCAGGCCACCGCCAGCGAGCTGTTCAGCGGAGGCGGCCCGCGCGAGTACAGGCTTCGCGACGTCGTCCACTCGCTCCGCACCGCTGCCGCCGACGAGCGGGTGAAGGCCGTGGCGCTCGACCTCGACGTCTTCTCGGGCGGCGGCCAGGCCACCCTCTCCTCCGTGGGCGAGGCTCTGGACGAAGTCAGGAAGGCGGGAAAGCCCGTCCTCGCCTACGCGACCGCCTATGACGACGACAGCTATCTGCTTGCCGCTCATGCCAGCGAGGTCTGGCTGAACCCGATGGGCGGCGTGCTGGTCACCGGGCCGGGCGGCGCCAACCTCTATCTGAAGGGGCTGCTCGACAAGCTCGGAGTGACGGCGAACGTCTACAAGGCCGGCACCTACAAGGCGGCGACCGAGCCGCTCACCCGCACCGACATGTCGCCGGAGGCCCGCCAGGCGCTGAGCGCGGTCTACGGAGTCATGTGGGAAAATTGGCAGCAGGAAGTGCGACAGTCGCGACCCAAGGCTCAGCTCGCCCCCTATGTCGCCGACCTTCCGGCCCGGATCGCGGCGGCAGGGGGCGACATGGCCAGGGCGGCGCTTCAGTCCGGGATGGTCGACAAGATCGGCGAGCGCGAAGCGTTCCACCGCCGGGTCGCCGAGATCAGCGGCAAGCGCTTCGAGGAGCTTCCCGGAAGCTTCGAGCGGATCGACTTCCGCAAGTGGATAGAAGCCAATCCCGCCAGCGACACCGGCGGCCAGGTCGGGATCCTCACAGTCGCCGGCAACATCGTCGACGGCGAGGCCGACCCAGGGACCGCCGGAGCGGAGACGATCGTCCGCGCGCTGGAGAAGGGCCTTCGCGAGCGCGATCTCAAGGCGCTGGTCGTCCGCATCGACTCCGGCGGCGGCTCCGCCCTCGCCTCGGAGCGGATCCGCCTGGCGGTCCTCGCCGCCAGGGCAAGGGGCCTGCCGGTCGTGGCGTCGATGGGAAGCGTTGCGGCGTCGGGCGGCTATTGGGTCGCCACGGCCGGCGACAAAATCTATGCCGAGCCTTCGACCATCACCGGCTCGATCGGGGTGTTCGGAGTGCTTCCGAGCTTCGAGGGTGCGATGACCAAGCTCGGCCTGGGTGCGGACGGAGTCAAGACGACGCCCTTGTCGGGCGAGCCCGACCTGCTCCGCGGCCCCTCGCCCGAAGCCGACCGTCTGCTGCAGATGGGGGTCGACGGAACCTATCGCCGCTTCCTCGCCCTCGTCTCCGCGGCCCGGAAGATCCCGGTCGCCCAGGTCGACCAGATGGCCCAGGGCCGGATCTGGGCCGGCGGAACCGCCCACCAGCTGAGACTGGTCGACTCGTTCGGCGGCCTCGAGGATGCCGTCCGCGAGGCGGCGCGGCTGGCGAAGCTCGACCCCGCGGAGGCCAGGGCCGTCTGGCTGGAAAAGGAGCCCGGCTTCGCCGACCAGCTGCTCCTGTCCATGGCCGGCGACGGCGAGGAGGAAGCCTCGCCCGACGCGTTCAGCCGGCTCGCCGCCAAGCCCCGCCTCAGAATGCTCGCGGCGATCGGCGAGGCCGAGCGCCTGGTCTCGGGCGCCGCGATCCAGGCCCGCTGCCTCGAATGCGCCGGTTACGAGGCGCGTGCCCGTGCGCCGTCGGCACCGGGCCTGACGGGCTGGCTCTGGCGCCTGCTGGGCGCATGAAGCTGAGGGCCGCGACGCCCGACGACGCCGCCGCCATCGCCGAGATCTACGCCCCTTTCGTAACGGGAAGCTGCGTCTCGTTCGAAACCGAGCCGCCGGACGGAGCGGCGATGAGGGCCCGTATGGAAGCCGGCGGCGGGCTCTATCCGTGGCTGGTGGGCGAGGCGGAGGACGGCCGCCTTCTCGGCTATGCCTATGCAGCGCGATTCAGGGAGCGTCCCGCCTACCGCTTCGCCGTCGAGACCAGCGTCTATCTTCGCGCCGGAGCCGGCGGGCGCGGGTTCGGGCGGCGCCTTTACGAGCCTTTGCTGGCTATCCTTGGAGCTCAGGGTTTCACCCAGGCGATCGCGGCCATAACCTTGCCCAACGAGGCGAGCGTGCGGCTGCACGAGAGGCTCGGATTCGAGCCAGCCGGAACCTACCGGGAGGTCGGTTGGAAATTCGGGGCGTGGCACGACGTCGCGCTCTGGCAGAGGGCGCTGGCGAACGCCGGCACGCCGCCGGCGGAGCCGGTTGCTCGCGGCTTCGGCGACCTTTCATAATCCCTCCCCTGCAAATGCAGGACCTTTGAATAAGCCGCCGGGTTTTAGCCCCTCCCCTTCAGGGGAGGGGTTGGGGTGGGGGTTGTCTGCGCGCCTCGCCGACGTCAGCGAAGATTCTCCCCCACATTCCCCACCCCAACCCTTCCCTTCAGGGGAGGGGCTTTGCCTCCGCGCGCTTCGCAAGGGTTATGCGCGGGCTCTCAGCAGCAGACCCTCTCCGCTTTGATCGCAACCTGGACCATGCCCTTCCCCTCGCCGCCGTGAAGAAGATAGACGTCGATCGGCATCGGCGCGAAAATTTCAGCCATGCAGCAGTCGAGCGTGATCGTCCCGTCGGCCTCGCCGAGCTCGGCTTTGAAGAATGGCAATTCGGTGAGCCGCTCGTCCGATTCGAGGACCTCGCATTTGACATTCTTGGTCACCGTGGCGCCCTTCGGCACATAGACGCGCTGGATCACGCGGTTCTGTACGACCCACGGCCCGGGTCCGCCGGGTATCGCGTCGGCGCGCAGGTCGAGGCAAGACGACAGACCCGGTATGAGCACGCCCATGGCGTCGACGGTGACATAGATTTGGCATTCGAGCGCGTTGATCGTCGGCCCTGGAATGTCGCCTATGTCCGCCGGCTCGATCTGGGGCTTGGCGGCCCGCACCTGCCAGATTTTGATGTCGAAGGCGCAGCAGCCGCTCGACACGCATTGGCAGGGCCCGCATCCGCGCTCCTGGTACTGGTTCTCGAAATGCCCGGTCGCCGGCGAATGGGCCGGCGCCAGGCTTTGCGGCTGCGCCATGATCGCATGGGAAGCCGCCCTGACGTCCGCCTTGACGTCTTCCAGGGCCCCGCGAACGCTGTCGACCCGAGCCGCCTGGGCCCGCGCTTCCTGCACTGCACCCATCAGCGAGCGCGCCAATTCCCTGACTTCGGCGAGCTCCTCCCGAAGTAAGGCGACGTCTTCGCCAGAAGCGGTAGAGGCCGGCGGAGTCCTGCTCGCTAGATTCTCTCCAGCGTCCACCGAGGTGGAAGTCTCCATGGCGTGCGATGCGGGTTCGGTTGTCTCTAGAGATGGTTTCCTAGCCATTGCGTTCCTCCCCGGTTGGGCTCACGCTTACGCAACGACTCGTAGAAAGGCGTCTTTTACAACGTTTGTCTTCGGCTGTTAAGCCCGCCGCGATTCGAAGCACCGGAAATCACGATTTCCCGGACTCATCGACGATAGGCGGCCAGCTTCCAGCCGAAATGGATGGCGCCCGCCCGCAACGCGAAGCCGGCACTGGCCGCGACCACCCCCGCAAGCGCCGCCGGGACTCCGGCGAGCAACAGTCCGACCATCAGGGCCGCGGAGAGAGCGGCCGCGGTCACGTAAAGCTCCGGCCGCATCAGGATCGACGGTTCGGAGGCGAGCACGTCGCGGACGATTCCGCCGAGGCACGCGGTGAGCACACCCATCGCCATGGCCGGCAGCGGAGCCAGGCCGAAGGCGAGCCCTTTGGCGGCGCCGTAGGTGGCGTAAGCCGCGATTCCGGCCGCATCGAGCCATAGCAGGGCTGGCCCCTGCCAAAGCGACCCCGGCAACAGCCAGACCGTCAAAGCGGCGGCGAAGCAGATGATCAGTGTGCCGTTCTCATGCGCCCAGAAGACCGGCGCCCCGATCAGAAGGTCGCGCGCGGTCCCGCCGCCCACGCCGGTGACGACCGCGAAGAAGATCAAGGTGACCAAGGTCTGTTTCCTCGCCGCGGCGACGAGCGCTCCCGAGCATGCGAAGACGGCGACGCCTGCCCAATCGAGATAGGGCAGGGCCGAACCCAGCAAGGCGACCGGCCCGGTCACCGGCGGCGGCGCCTGAGAGTGAGCGGCAGCATCGCCAGCGCCAGCAAGGTCGTGATCAGCGCTGCGACGGCGAAGCCGATGAGCAGAGGATTGTGGGCGTCCTCGCGGGTTTCGAGGTCCATGATGTGGATTCCCCACATCAGATCGTAGAAGCGCCACCAGCGCGTCCGCCGGGCCAGGATCTCCCCCGTGGCGGCATCGAGATAGAATCGAGTGCCGTCGCTCATCGTCACACGCCAGGCCGCCACCTTGCGGCGGAGGTCGAGCGGCGGCGACTCCGCCCGGGTCCGGTCGACGGCTGCAATGTGCGCCTGGCCGGTGTAGCGCGCCTCGACGATCCTGGCGGCGTCGGCGGCGCCGAGCGGAGGGAGCAGTCGGCCTGTCGCCCCTTCCGCGAGGCGGGTACCGCCATCGGCATATTTGATCAGCCATTTCGGCCCGCCGGGCCTCGATTCCAGCCGGAGCGAGGCGAGCGGCCGGGGCCCGACGGCGGGCGGGACCGGAGCGAGGCCCGCCGGAAGCGGCGGCGCCTCGGCGATCAGCCCCTCGCCGCGCACCGTCTCGATCGGCCTCGCGACCATGACGAGGCCCGATACGGTCCAGGCGAGGAAAGGCAGCCCGACGATCCAGCCGAGCCAGATATGCCAGCGCCTGAGTCTTTGCCGAATCTTGATCATGGCGCCTCGTCATCTCCATTTTCGGCCTGCCTGTCATGCTGAACTTGTTTCAGCATCCAGGCAGGAACTGCCGTGCCGGCGGGGACCGGACCCTGAAACAAGTTCAGGCAGACGGGGGAGTGCGGCCGTGAATAGGGCCGGGCTATTCGAACCGCTCCCGGCACTTTTCGAGGACGGGGATGGGCGAGCCGAGCGCGGCCGCCGCGGCGAGCCCGCGGTCGCGTTCGCGGCTCTGCGCTTCGGTGGCGGCGCCGGCCCGGGCTCTAAGCCCGGCCGCGAGAGCGTCGTTCAGCTCGGTGCGCATCCGCCGGTAGGCCGCGAGCTCGTTCCCGAAATGCCTTTCCGAGCCTTCGAGCGCGATGCTTGTGAACTCCGCCAGCTCCTCGCACGCAATCTGCGCCTCGAAGCGGCCCGGCGGCAACGTGACGTCGGTGCGGGCCGTGGCCGGGAAGGCCGAGTCGCAGGCCGGCACGAGGTCCTTCCACCGGCCGCCGGTGATTCCGGACTCCAGCTCCCGCATGCGCTTGTTGACCCGGTTCGCCGTCTCAGCTTCGAACGCCCCGCCTTCGGACGCGGCCAGGAGCGCGTAATGGAAGATCTTGCCCTGCGCCGCGAGCGGCAGGGGCGCCTGCACGTCGGTGACCGCGGTGCGCGCCGCCGCGGCGGCGACCACCCCGCAGGTCGCGGCCCGATCGACGGGATCGGCGGGAAGCTCTAGAGATTTGGCGCCGCCGCAAGCCGAGAGCGCAAGCGCGCAGGCGAGGAAGCCGGGAACGAGTTTCAACGGTTTCGCTCCATCGTTACGGATCGGGAAGGAAGAGACGCCTGTCGCGCTTGCCAGTCAAGCCGGGGAAACCCGTCGTCCATCATCCGTCATCGCGGGCCTGACCCGGCCTTCGCCGGAGCTTTGCATAACGCTTGCGAAGCGCGCGGTGGCAAAGCCCCTCCCCTTCAGGGGAGGGGTTGGGGTGGGGAATGTGGGGGAGAATGTTCGCCGGCGTCGGTGAGGCGAGCGGACAACCCCCACCCCAACCCCTCCCCTGAAGGGGAGGGGCTAACACCCGGCGACTTATGCAAGGTC
>DASVUW010000270.1:0-5362 GCA_036386845.1 Allosphingosinicella sp.
ACGGCACCCAAGCCCATATGCTATCCGAGCTACCGATCGGCCTTGCGCTCCGGAGAGTCCGCCGGCTGAACATGATCAAGCAAAGCGCGGTTGCCGAGAGGCTCGGAGTCTCTCAAGGGTGCGTGTCGAAGTGGGAGAGCGGAGCCCACAGGCCGGATTCGTCGCAAGGCGATCGAATCATCGAGCTGATCTCGGCGTCGGCAGCCAATGATCACGATGCCGCGCTCAAGCGCCTGGTCGAGGGTTCCGAACGCCCCGTCCACCTGATCTGCGACTCGACCCACCGGCTTCTCGCGGCCTCCCGAAGCCGAGCCGCAAGCTGGCGGACCGACATTTCCGAACTCATCGGGCGGTCGCTGTGGCCCTTCGCCAGCCCCGAGATCGAAGCCGCGGAGGCGGGGCTGGTCGAGAGCGGCTGGTTCGAGCGCCCTTATCAAACTCTCGAGCTGCGCACCGAGGGCAACGGCCGGTCGGACGTTCCGGTGCCGGCCGGCCGGGTGCTCTGGGAAACGCTCCCGCTCGCCGACGGCCGGGTGGGCCGGCTGACGACGACGATCGGCTGACGAGACTCGCATAATTTATTCCTCCCGCCCGCCCCGCACGCGGCGATAGGAGGATGGAAATGAGCAGCGACAGACCGATCGATCCGGGGCGGCTGGAAGGGATGATCGACTTCCTCCAGTCCGCCTCGGCGCTGAAGGACACGCTCCGGACGGGCAGGACCGCAAGCGGCCGCCGGGAGAGCACAGCCGACCACAGCTGGCGCCTGTGCCTGCTGGCCATGCTTCTGGCCGACGAGCTCGAGGGCGTGGATCTCCTCCGGCTGCTGCAGCTGTGCCTGGTTCACGATCTCGCCGAAGCCGTTACCGGCGACGTTCCGGCGCCCTGTCAAACGGCCGCGGACGGCAGGAAGGAACGTGAGCGCGATGCGCTTCGCCAGCTGTGCGCGCCGCTTCCGGAAGACCTCCGGCAGCGAATCGAAGCCCTGTGCTCGGAATATGACGCCGGCCGCTCGCCGGAGAGCCTGATGGCCAAGGGTCTGGACAAGATCGAGACGATGCTTCAGCACCTCATCGGCGCCAACCCGCCCGGGTTCGACTACGAATTCAACCTGACTTACGGGCGGGGGATCACCGACCGCCACCCTGTCCTTCGGCAAATGCGGTCGAGCCTGGATTCAAAGATGCACCGTCGGATCGAAGCCGAGAGCCCGAATGAAGGAGCCTCGGGAGGACGTTCGGCGAGCGGAGCGAATATCCGAAGCTGAGGAGGCGCTGCCCCTGCGGTTGGGGCGCACGGTGAACGCTCAACCGTCATCCCGGACTTGATCCCGGAATCACGAACACAGTCCTCGTCCAAGGCGGCAGTGTTCATGGATTCCGGCTTTCGCCGGAATGACGGCGGGAGGCGGATATGGCGGGCTTCGGGCCGGACGCCCTTAGAAGAAGCCCGGCATCTCGCGCTGCACCGTGTCGGGAGCCGGGGGCGCGACCGGCTGGGGAGCGGAGGCTTTGCCGGCCGACTGGGCCGTGATCCCGCCGCCGCCGCTGATCGGGGCTCCGCACGGGCGCCCCGCCAGGAAGTCGAGGGCGACCTTCACCATGTTCTCCTGGGGATCGCCCAGCTGACGGGTGAGGTCGTCCGGGGCGCTGCAGGTCGCCTGGAACTTGGAGGCGATGCCGTTGAAATAATCGCCCTGCTTTTCCGAATTCTGGGTGACGAAAGCGATCATCCGCATTCGGTCGTCGCACTGCGCGAGGTCGAACACGGCCTGGCCCACCGGCTTGCCGTAGGTATTGGCGCCGATCAGCGCCGTCTTCGCGCCCAGATAGGGGATGACCGAGTTCATCACGACCTCGCTCGCCGAGCCCGCGCTGGCGGTGGCGATGAAGGCGATCTTCATCGATGCGATCGACTGCGGCTGCGGCGCGAAATTTATGGCCTTGTTGAGGCTCGACTTCGACGGGCGGAAGACCCTGAAATTCATGACCTCCGCCGGCGTGCGCTGCCCGAGCAGCAGGTTGCTCATCAAGTCGGCGATCGCAAGCTGGCCACCCGCATTGTAGCGGAAGTCGACGATCATCTCGTTGACGCCCTGCCCCTTGAACTGGGCAAAGGCGTCGCGAAGCTGCGGATCCGCCGTGTCGATGAACGTGCGCAGGTTCAGATAGCCGACCTTCTTGCCGCCATCGTCGATTATCTTTGCGCCGTAGCGAGAGGAGACGGGGGAGACGGTGATTTCGGCCTTGGCGACCGTCACTTCGCGGATCGTGCCGTTGGTGTCGCGCACTCGAAGCAGCCTGGCGGTGCCGGCCGTATTGGGTCCGAGCGCGGCGCTGATTCCGGCGCTGCCTTCGGCCAGGATGATCGAGTCCACCGTTTTCAGGTCGGCGGCAGCGGTCCCGATGGCAAGAATCTCGGTTCCCCGGTCGATCGCCGCAGCCAGTGCAGGCGCGTTCTCGAAAGCCTCGGAAATGAAGAGCCGGCGGGCGGCGGTGTCGATGGAATAGCGCGCGCCGAGGCCCGCACTCGCCCCGCCGGTAAAGTAGGAATTGTCCGCCGCGAGCGAGGTCACGTAGGTGAAGTAGCGGTCCTTGTTCTGCGCTCGGGCCGGCGCGACCAGCGCGTCGACATAATCCTGGACGGTGGCGAAGCTGTCCGGGTTGACGTTGGCCGCCAACAATTCGGGAAACAGATACCATTCGTTGAGCTTGCCTAAGGCCCAGTCCTTGCGCGCACTCAGCGAACAGGCGTTGCCGGCGGGGGGCGGCGGTGGCGGTGCGGGCGGCGCGACGATGGGCGGCGCGCCTCCGCCCCCGTCGCCGCCGGCTCCGCCGCCGCCCCCGCCGCACGACGAAAGCAACGCCAGTACCGCAAGCGACGCAGTGAAACGCTTGTGAAGTATGCCGGCTTTCCGGCCCTCAGCACTTCTGCCCACCGCACCCTCTCCTGTGAGCGCAGTGTGCACGATCAGGGACTGCCCGTATTGGACGATTCGAACCTCGCGGCCGCGAGCGAGTTTGCAAGCCCCGGAAATAAGGCGGAAATTCCGGCCCTCCAAGAGCGGCCGCAACCGGCAATGTCGAGGAAGCGATGTCCGGTCGCAAAATGGCTGCGCCGCCACCCGACGGGACCGGCCGGGCGCGCCAGGGCAACTCGAGGATATGCGACGGGGGGCTTAAGGCTGATTCGTAGGCCGAAGGCTATATGTCAGAGAGGTTACTATCTTAAGTCCCGCAGGGCGATTGAACTGGTCCTCAATAGTCGACCTAGAGTAGGAGGTAGATTTAGTCGTCGACGGGATCAATACACGGCCGACGTTTACTACAGCACCTACTCTATCTGTGATCATGTGAGACCAAGAGCCGCTTAGATACGAGTAGGGGGAAAAACTGAACAACCCGCGGTCGATAGGGCCATTGTAGCGATACGAGAGCGTGATCCGATCCGCGCCTCGGCGATCCCTCGGCCCCTGTTGATACTCCAGCTGCGCCGAAAAACTGTACTGCGGACGTGACTTCAATAACGAATGCTCAATGAGATCATCGCTGATCGACTCAGCCGCTATATCTGCCGTGGCGGAATAGCTGAGTCGAGGAGAGATCGGTCCTCGGACGGACATGTCCGCGCCGCGTAACGTGAGGACGCCCAGATTAACCCTACGACTGACCAACACGCCATCGGCATTCAGCTCCCTCAAATTGGAGAACAGATCCCTTGTATGACGCGAGTATGCAGTAACAGCAACGTTCCGCTTTCCAACTTTGGTGGTGAACTTGGCCTCGTAGGAGTCGGTGATCTCCGGCCTCAAAAAAAGATTGCCGACGGTCACGGTCGTGGAGTCTGAAAATCGCACGGCCGGGCTAAGAGCGCCGATATCCGGCCATGCGATGCGCCGTGAGTAGCTCAGATTGAGATGCGCCGAAGCGCTCAACCGGCGCTCCAGGTGCAGTGTGGGAAATAAGTGGGTGCCGCCCGAATTGACTCCTGCGACCGCTCCCGAAAGGTCGTACTGACGGGATTCCACCCTTATCCCCGGTAGAAGAACCACGCCGAGCAGCGGGAACTGATAAGTGGCGTAGCCCGCCTCGTTCGTCCAGGAGCCGCTTACACCGGAGGACTCGACCACGTCGATCCCGCCGAACGGAAGCGCCCCGCGGGCGAGTGACAAGGCTTTCTCCGATCGCCTCTCTATCGAGACGCCGGCCGTCAGAAGCTTCTTGCCGCCACCCGGGCGGATGTAATCGATTTTAAGCGATGCGAGATTATCCGAGCTCGAGTCATTTACGATGAATGTACCGGAGCCCAAAGAAGGCGACTGAAACAGAAACGAGTTGGCTAGGACGAACGTGCTCGACGAATGTTGGGTTGAAATGGTCAAAGACTCGCCTTTACGTTCCCCGTCCCGCCGATATTCCAAAGAATAATCCCGGGAGGCAAAACGATCCGTTGCCGATCGGGTCTGCTCCAAGATCTCGCCTGGGAAGCCCGACCGAACGAGGGCGGATCGCTCCGACCTGGCGCCATCCCCTTGGCGAGCGATCACCGTAGCCGACAATGTCTCCCGATCTGAAAGCCGATACGTCGCAAACAGGCTCCCGATCAGGCCGTCGCTCCGAATGGTGGAGGTCCCCGCCTCCGATTGTCGACCCAGGATGTTGAAGGCCGGATCGATCTCGTAGCGTTCTCGGCTGAAATCCGCTCGGCTTCCCGTGCGCGAGGCGCCGAGACTTGCCGATAGCGACAGGGGGCCCCTGGCCCAAGTCGGCGAGACCTTGGCATCGAAGTTGCCGAGTGTACCCGCGCTCACAACCAGCGACCCGCCGAGCCGCGGTCGGTGCGACCGCCGCGTTATGACGTTGATTATGCCGGCGGTTCCTTGCGCGGAGAATTGCGCTGAAGGATTGCTCATGACCTCGATACGGACGATTTGCGAGCCCTGCAAATTACCAAGCACCCCGAGCGGGTTGGTCACCTCACGTCCGTCTATCAGGATCTTTGCGCCACTCCTGCCGAGCAAGCGCAACTGCCCCGATGCCGTAATATCCACCGAAGGAACGCGCGACAAAATCTCCAGCACGGAGGCCGCGCGCGACTCCGCATTATCTTGGACTACATAGGTGGTCCTATCGATGGATGTCTTTTCCGAGGGTAATGCAGTTACGATGATATCGTTCGAACCGCTCGGTCGCGACGGTTCAGCTGCAGGCGTAGAAGGAGCCGCGCTGCTCGTCGAAGAAGTGTCCTGTGCCGAAGCTGGGGAGGCCCACGTGGACAGACCAAGCAGAAGGCTGAGCGTCCACAGGGTAGTCGATGGCCGACGGTTGCTCGGGGGCCTGCAGTCAGTGAAGTAGCCGGTCGG
>DASVUW010000271.1:0-4470 GCA_036386845.1 Allosphingosinicella sp.
TGAACGTAACGGCAAGATTGTGCGCCCAGTGCTTGCACAGCTGCTGCAGGTAGCGGCTGGCGCTGGCAGTGGGGACGTTGGCGATTGCAGCAAGGGTCGTCATCGAGGTCTCCGTGCGTCGTTGAGGAGGAGATAGGCTCGACAGGCCCCTGCCGGGAGAGATAAAAGATCGATGATATCCATCTATGGGGGAGATAGGTCGTGCTCGGAACGCTAAGCCTCGATCAGCTCCGGATCCTGGTGACCATCGAGGAGACCGGCAGCTTCTCGGCGGCCGGACGCAAGCTTCAGCGGGCGCAATCGGCGATCAGCCATGCCGTGCAGGGCCTCGAGACCATGCAGCGCGTGCAGTTGTTCGACCGGTCCGCGCGAGCGCCGGTGCTTACCGAGGCGGGCCGGGCGCTTGCCGCTCAAGCCCGGCAGGTGCTGCGCCAGGCGGAATTGTTCGAACGGACGGCGAGCGCCATCTCGGGCGGCCTGGAACCGGAGCTGACCTTCGCCGTCGACAACATGGTGCCCAGCGATCCCGTGATCTCTTCGCTCGCCGCCCTGCAGAAGCGCTACCCGGACGTGGCGGTCACCTTGTTCACGGAGGCGCTTGGCGGAGCCGAGCGGCGGGTCAGGTCCGGCGCGGCGACGCTGGGGCTATGCCTGCTGTTTCCGAACCAGGCGCAGGACCTCCAGGCCTACCCCGTGACTTCGATCGAGCTCGTGCCCGTCGCCGCGCCTCATCATCCGCTTGCGGCGGAAACGCGGCGCCTGGAGCGGGAAGTGCTGGCCGAGCATGTGCAGCTCGTCCTGACAGACCCGGAAAACCAGGGTGGACCAAGCTACAGCGTGGTGAGTTCCCGCTTGTGGCGGTTCGTCGACCTTGGCCGGCGGCTGGATTTCCTGCTGGCGGGCTTCGGCTGGGCGACCATGCCCCTGCACGTGGTGGACGAGCATCTCCGTACAGGAAGGCTGAAGCGGCTTCCGATCGACGATCCGGCCATCCTGCCGGGCGCGATCCCGATCTATGCCGTTCACCAGCGGAGCCGGCCGCTCGGGGTAGCCGCCCGATCTCTGCTGAACGACCTCAGACGAACTCCGAACTGAACGTCTGCAGGCGTTTAGCGGTTGCGGGGCGTTAATGGATTGCTTCGCTTCGCTCGCAATGACGGAGCTTCCGCGCCGTGCTCGATGGGGCTAAGCGGCTCGCGCACATTGGGAAAGACACACATGCGTAGCACTTCCTTGCTGGCCGCCGTTGCCGCCCTTTCGTTGGCCGGCCCCTCGATTGCCGCCCAGGCGCAGACGCAAGCGCCGGCCTCCGCCGCAGCGGAAACGGAGGACTCACGCCTCTACGCCTTTCTCGACTCCGAATTCGCGGAGGAGCTTCGTCACCGGCCGCAGCTTGCTACTCAGCTGGGCCTGAAGGAAGGGCAGGACCGGCTCGACGACATAAGCGAGGCCGCTCAGCTTCGTCGGCTGGAGTGGCGGCGGGGGAGCGTCAGGCGGATGAAGGCGCGGTTCGACCGGGCGAAGCTGTCGGCGAAGGCTCGGACCAATTACGACATCTGGGCGCTGGAGCTGGAACGCGCCGAGCTCGGCTATCGCTTCCGCCACTATACGCCGGCTTTCTATTCCTTCCTCTATTCGGTCCACCAGCGGCTTCCGGACTTCCTGATCAATACCCACAATGTGCAGGATGCGGCCGGAATGCGCGCCTATGCGGCTCGGTTGCGGGCGATTCCGGGGGTGCTGGACGAAGGCATCGCCCAGAGCCGTGCCTCCGAGGCGAAGGGCGTTCGAGCGCCCAGGTTCCAGGTCGAACGCGTGATCGCGGGCAGCCGGGCCCTCCTCCGGGGCGCCCCGTTCGGGGAGGGGCCCGCCTCGCCCCTGTGGGCGGACGCGCAGGCGAAGATCGGCACGCTGCGTTCGGAGGGGAGGGTCACGCCCGCCGAGGCCGAGGCGCTGCTCGGCGAGACCCGAGCCGCCCTGATGACGATCAGGCCCGCCTATGAGCGGGTCATCGCCTGGGCGCAGGCCGCGCTTCCGGCGGCGCCGGGCGGCCGGGTCGGAGCGATCTCGCTGCCGGGCGGGGCGGACTGGTATGCCGCCGCCCTGAAGCTCAACACGACCACCGACCTCACCGCGGACCAGATCCACCGGATCGGGCTGAGCGAGGTCAAGCGGATCGAGGAGGAGCAGGATGCCCTCGCGAGGCAGGCGGGCTTCAAGGACCGGGTGGCCTATTATGCCGAGCGGGAGCGGCGCAATCCGCCCCGGCCGTGGACCGACGAGCTCCGGGCCGAATATCTGCGCACGGCCAACGAAGCGGTCGCCCGCACACGGGCGCTACTGCCCAAATATTTCAACCAGCTGCCCGCCCACCGGATGGAGGTGATCCGGGAGCCGTCGTTCAGCGAGGTCGCGGGCGGCGCCGCGCATGCGTCGTCGCCCAGCCCCGACGGAAGCCGGCCGGGCCGGGTCTACGTCCACCTGCTCGGAGTGAACAGCGATCCGCCGACCGACGCGATCGTCGACCTGATGTGCCACGAGGCGGTCCCGGGCCATGTCATGCAGGGCGACATCCAGGTCCGCCAGAAGTCTGGGCCGAAATTCCGCCAGTCGGCGCGCTACGTCGCCTTCGGGGAAGGCTGGGCGCTCTATGCCGAGGCCTTGTGCAAGGAGATGGGCGCCTATCCCGACATGGCCAGCGACTTCATGAGGCTGGACGCCGAGCTGTTCCGCGCCGCCCGGCTGGTGGTCGACACCGGCATTCACGCCAAGGGTTGGACCGAGGACCAGGCAGCCGACTACATGGTCGCGACCGGCCGCGCCTCGCCCGACCAGGCCCGCTCGGAGGTGCGCCGCTACATCACGCTCCCCGGACAGGCGACCGGCTACAAGATCGGGATGATCAAGATCGTGGAGCTTCGCCGGAAGGCGGAACGCGAGCTGGGTGGCAGGTTCGACATCAAGGCGTTCCACGATCTCCTGATCGGATCGGGGTCGCTCCCGCTCTCGATCCTGGAGCGCGAGGTGGAAGGCTGGATCGCGGCTCGCAAGTGAGGCGAGAGGGGCCTTAGGGTTGATCATCCCGTCATTGCGAGCGAAGCGAAGCAATCCAGTGCGGCCTCGGAGGCCCGCTGGATTGCTTCGTCGCTTCGCTCCTCGCAATGACGGCCATCAAGGCCCAAGGCTCAAGGCCCGGGCGAGCAGGCCTTCTCTCGACTGGCTCCCGCCGGGATCACCCTGAGCCGGCGTTTGGCCCAGTAGCTGATGTCCATCGAGATTTTCACCGGAGACCCTTCGAGCGAGTAGATCGCCTGATCGCCTTTGCCGTCCTCGCCGGTGAAGCAGGACCGCCAGCCCTGCCGCTGCAGGAGGGCGGTGATCGCGAGCAATGCGCCCTGATCCCGGCCGTGCCACAAGGTGAGCTGATCGAAGCCGCCGGCACCATCGCTTCCGACCAGGTCCAGCGCGGCGTCGTACGGGCCCTGGCCGAGGAACATGACTCCGTCCCGGCGGCAACGCATGGAGGCCCTGTCCGCGGCGCACCGGCCGAACCCCGCCTTCTTCGCATCCGCCAGGCTCCCGCTCACGGGCAGGCCCTCGAACCAGAGCGGAGGCGGCGGCGGACGCTGAGGGCCGCCGCATCCCGCGAGCAGGGCCAAAGCGAAGGCGAGCCGTCCGCGCATGTCGATCCTGCCCCTTCTCGCCTAGCTGACCCGCCGGCCGCGGACCCCCCTCTGCCCATCGATTCGAAGGAAGTAATTGCCCAGAGTTCCGCGCTGGATGACGATCTTCTGGCCGGGCCGGGGATCGTCGAGGTTGAGGCGGGTCTCGTTGGTCTGCCAGATCGCCCCGTCCTGGAGCCGGATCTGCCATTTGCCCCCTTCGAGCCGGCTTGCGCCGGCGATGACCGTCTCGAGCTTGCCGTCGTCTCCGCCCGCTTCGCCCCGGAAGAGGGGAATGTTGGGGACGCTGAAGCCGAACAGGGAGCGGCGGGTCTCGCGAATCTCCTGCTGGTCGAGGACGACGAGCTGCTGCTTGTCGACGGCCTCGGCCAGGCTCTCGCTCGCCCGGTCGAAGCAGTCCAGCCTCGCCTTCTCGTCCGCGACTGCGCGGCAGGCCGAAAGGGCCTGGAGGAGGGCGTTGCTTCGGGCGTCCTTCGGCTTCGGCTTGGCCGGAGCCGAGGCCGGCAGCAGCGCGGCCAGAGCCATGATTGCGACGATCCTGCTGCAACGCTTCATGATTTGCCCTCCGCCTCGGGGGGAAGGTTATGGGCTCGGCACCCCTGCGGCAAGACTGTGGCTAAAAAGTTACAGGCCGTACCAAGAATGTCCACCCGGCAGTGGCTCTGCTTGCGCGCCGTTACACCCTCGACATAAACACGTGTCGGATGGGTGGGGGGCGAAATTGCGCCCGGTGCACCTTCGTGAACACCAAGGGGACGCAAATGTCGAAATTCAAGTTCAGGGAAAC
>DASVUW010000272.1:0-1594 GCA_036386845.1 Allosphingosinicella sp.
CATCCTCGTGGACCAGCTTCACATAGTCCTTGAAGTTGCGAAGGCCGTGGTTGCGCACCCGCCGGCTGAGGCGGGAGTGGACCAGGGTCACCTTGCCGGGGGCGAGGTGGATCCGCGCGTCGCTCTGCATGATCGCGGCGATTGCGGCGAACTCGGACGCGCCGAGCTCGCCGGGGCCGCCGGCGTCCGGAGCCGACGGTCGGGTCGCGGCCATGGCTCCGGATGGGATCACGCCGCGAGCTCCAGGTGACGGGTGACGTTCAGCGCTTCAAGATCGAGCAGGAGCACCATGGTGCCGCTGTGATGCTCGGAATCGTCGCCGGGCGCGCTCTTGGAGCGGACCTGGACGAGGCCCGCGATCACGTCCTGCTCGCCGATCTCGACGTCGGGCGCGGGCTGGATGTCGGTTTCCGCGATCGGGATGATGTCGGCGACTTCATCGACCAGGAAGCCGGCCTGCTTGCCGCCGATCGAGACGACCAGGATGCAGGAGCGGGCGTGGAGCGGGCTCGGCTCCCAGCCGAGGCGCTCGGCGAGGCCGACCACCGGAACCACGGTGCCGCGCAGGTTGGTGACCCCGCGGATATAGGCGGGCACGCTCGGAAGCGGAGTCGGCTGCTCCCACTCGCGGATCTCGATCAGCGACTTCATGTCGATTCCGAAGAGCTGCTTGCCGAGGGTGAAGGTGACGATCTTGCGCTCGGCGGCCGCGATCGTTTCAACGTCGTTGGTCATGCTGCGATTCCTTTCGGGGCGTATTTGGCGTTGCCGTGGCCGGATCCGGCCAGCAAAGCTTCGATGTCGAGGATGAGGGCGATGGATCCGTCGCCGAGGATGGTCGCCCCGCCGATCCCGCGGATCGGATGGAGATTCTCATCCAGGCTCTTGATGACGACCTCCCGGCGGTCGTCGATGGTATCGACCATCAGGCCGATATTGCCCGCATCGCTGTCGACGATGATGACGAGCGACTCTTCGGGGCTCCGCCGGTCGTTGGCGGCCAAGCCGAACATCTCGCTGAGGCGCTTCACCGGCAGGTAGGAGCCGCGAAGCTCGATCACCTCGGACGTCGGCGTCATCGGCTGGACCTGGCCGGGTTCGGGCCGGACCGCTTCCACCACGTTGGCGAGCGGAAGCACGAAGCGCTGCTCGGCGAAGCGGACGATCATGCCGTCGAGGATGGCGAGCGTCAGCGGAAGCGCCATGGTGAAGGTGGTGCCTTCGCCCGGCACCGAATGGATCTCCACCCGGCCGCCGAGCGCCTCGACGTTGCTGCGCACCACATCCATCCCGACGCCGCGGCCGGAGATGTTGGAAATGGTCTCGGCGGTCGAGAAGCCCGGAGCGCAGATCAGCTGGTCGATCTCTTCGTTGGAGAGCACCGCGTCCGCGGAGATGATGCCCTTCTCCACCGCCTTAGCGCGCACACGTTCGCGGTTGATGCCTCGGCCGTCGTCGGAGACCCGGACGAAGATCCGGGCACCCTTCTGCTCGGCGGAAAGGCGTATCGTGCCTTCCGCGGGCTTGCCCGCCGCGATTCGCTCGGCCGGGCTTTCGACGCCGTGGTCGACCGCGTTGCGGATCATGTGGGTCA
>DASVUW010000273.1:0-4632 GCA_036386845.1 Allosphingosinicella sp.
ACGCCGATGCGATCGTCGTGCAATGGACCCAGCTCCACGGGGTCGGCCCTCAGCCGGACCGGAGCGACCGGGTGGAAGGCTATCCCCGCCGCGCCTGGCTGGGCGCGAAAGGCGAGCCGCTGGTCGAGCAATATGAGATCACGGGCATGGCCCACGGGATCCCGCTGGACGGGAGGGGCGAGGATTCGCTGGGGGAAGCTGGCGCTCACATGCTCGACGTCGGACTGAGCTCCACCGCCCGGATCGCCGCCTTCTTCGGCATCGCTCCACAGATGGCCGAGCATGCGGACAGCGGCCGCCCTGCTTCGGCCGCGGGCCGCGCTACGCCTGCCGGCCCAAAGGCCCTCCCGCAGCTGACCCTGCCGCAGGCGAGCGGTGCCCGGCAGGTGATCGAGGACGCGCTTCGCAAAGCCGGCCTGATGCGTTGAGTTTCCGTCGCCCCAGCGACGACGTTATTCAGACCAGCCGGTCGGCGAGAAGGCGCTGGAGCGGGCGCAGGTCGGTTCCGGGATTGGCGCGCAGATGCAGCGGCTGGGCCTCGTCGCCAAGCCAGATCCGCACCGTCGAACGGCTCTGGGACGACTCGCCCTCCTGGATCGAGAAGTGCCGAACGGCGCGATAAGGATAGGAGCTGGTCTCGATGCGGGCCTCGAGCAGATGCTCGCGCTGGGCGAGCAGGATCCGGAGATCGGTAAACAGGATGACTCCAGTCGGAGCGACGAAAGCGGCGTGTACCGTCTCCCCAGCCACCAGGTGGGCGGTGAGATCGGCCGCGTCGGCGGCGGGCGACTGGTCGACGTCGAGAATCCGCATCGAGGCTAGATGGGGCCGCGGCGTCGGCGCGGCAATCCCCCAGCGCTGGGGAGACGCCAATGCATAGCTCAGTGAGCGTCCTCGGCGGGCGCCGGCGGGCGATCGTCGATTCCGGCCGAGTCCCGCTGCTTCCACCAGCGCCGCCGGAGGGTCTCCGCGGCCGGAGAGCGGGGGTCGACATTATGGATGATCCGGGCGCTTCCCGCCTGCGTGAAGGCGAAAGCCCCCGAAACCTCGGCGGTGGCGTCGCCGATGAACAGATAAAGCCGGCCCGGCTCCAGCCGCGCGGCCTGGATCGCCGTTTCCGAGCCCTGGGGCGCCCGGCCGTAGAAAAGCGGGAAGAGCTTGCCGCATTCGCCGGTGCGCGGGCCGGTGAAGCGCCACACGGGACGAAGGCTGTCGTCGACGATTGTCGCCTCGCTCCAGCAGAAAGCGGAGTCCGAATCCGCCGAGCGGGCCGGGACGAAGGCCAGGGCGTTGCCGCGGAATTCCGCCCGGACGGTCAGGTTGGGCGGCTGGCACGAAGCCAGCAGGGGCGTGAGGAGCAGGGGCGTGAGGAGCAGGGGGGTGAAGCGGCGAAGCATGGCGGACGGCTTATAGCGGGCGGGCGAGCGGCACCAGCGGCCGGTCACAACGGATCGAGGCGGGGACCGCGCAGGCCGGTCAGGATCATGTCGCCGTCGGCCCCGACCCGGAACTCGCCATAGGCGGCGGCGGCATAGCGGTCGGCGCTGCCTTCCTCGAAGAAAAAGGCGTCGGTGGCGAAGCTCGGCTGGCCGCCGCGTATCCGATAGCGCAGCTCGATCTCGCCGGGCGCGGGCGGCCGCCCGTCGCCGAAGCGCCGGAACCCGCCGATACCGTGGGGATCGAGGCTCACCACGATATGGCCGTCCGCTTTGGCGGTGGAGCCCGCGGCCGGCGGAAAGGCCTGGTCGGCCACCTCGAAGTTGAGCCGCATGTAATCGCCCTGCATCAGCGAACGCGGATCGACCGGGCTCAGCCGCAGGAACACGGTCGTTCCCCCCGTCAGAAGCCGCTCGCGCTGGTAGATTCCGAAATTCACGAAGGCGAGGAGGAGTAGCCCGGCGAGGAGGAGGACGGCCTTACGCATGGCGGGGCTCCCCGGCTTCGGTGGCCAGGCGCCTGATGACGAGATGCGCGACGAGCAGGCACAGGCCGGTGGCGGCAAGCAGGCCGGATTTGGCGAGCAGGGTCGAGTGCAGGCTGTAGTAGAAATGGCCGGCAAAGCCGAAAAGAGCGAAGATTCCCAGGGCCACCAGAAGCCGGTTGCCGGCGGCGAAGCCGAGCAGCAGGACCAGAAGCGCCGAAGCGAGCCCGGGGGCCCCAAGCGAGAACAGGCCCAGTAGCAGCGCGCCGCCCGCGGCGGCCGGCATCGCCGGGCTCGTCGAGGAATGCCCCTCGCGCCGCGAAAGGAGGAAAGCCGCCCCCACCAGGAGGGCGGCGGTCAGCCCCCGCCCGACCAGCGGTCCGTGGATCGGCATCCAGCCCGGCGATTCGGCGCCCAGGCCGAACCACTGGCTGGCTCCGAACAGGCGGAACGTCTCGACCAGGAGCAGGGCCAGCACGAGCCCGTAGCCGATCGGGCGCCACAGCCGGCCGCTCCGGGCCCACCTTGCGGGCTCGAGCCAGACCCAGGCGATCCCGGCGCACAGCAAGGGCGAGGCTAGGCCGTGAAGCGACAACAAGCCGACGGCGAAGGCGAGCGCGACCGCACAGCCCGCGGCGGTGAGGACCCGGTGGAGAAAGTTCGGGATCGCTATCGCCAGCCCCGCCTCGATCGCTGCGGCCGCCAGAAAGAATGGTGCCTTCGAGGGGGGCAGGAAATCGCCGAGGCCGATCATCAGCAGGACCTGCCCGGCCAGGCTCAGCGCGAGCGCGAACTCGGCGAAATCCTTGCCGTCCAGCAGCCGGTACAAGGCGAGTGCGCAAGCGCAGCACGAAGTGCCCGCGATGAGGGCGGCGCCGGAGTCGCTTATGATGAAGAAGAAGGACGAGCCGACGAAGCCGAGCAGGAAGAGCGCCCCGATCCAGCCGGCGATCCCGAGCATGACCCGGACGTACCAGGGCGATTGCGCCGGCGCCGGCGGGGGCCGTTCGCCGTCCACCAGCTGCTGCTCGGCGAGGCGGTCCCAAAGCTCCTGGGCGCTCACTCCGCCGGCTCCCGGGCGAGCTTGTTGAGCCAGATCGCCCCGCCGGCCGACATTGCGATCACCGCGATCCCGATGAGCAGGAAGCCGCCGCCGCCGCCATCGTCCAGCATCAATCGGGCGAGGAGGGCCGCGACGGTGACGATCAGGCTGAGCAGGCCGCCCGCAAGCACGAAGAGATCGCGCCGGACGTGCCGGTACCAGTAATAAGCGACGCCGATCCAGGCGAGCCACCCCACAAGTCCCAACCCGCCGTCGAAGATCGACCACCAGGCGAGGCCGGTCGCCATGACCCCGCTGGCGATCGCGGCAAGCCTCGGCGGCCAGGTGTCGCGAAGCCAGCCGATCGAGGCGCGGTGCCCGGCTTCCCAGGCGACAAGGGCCAGGCCGTCGAGGGCGAGCAGCGCCCACATCAGGGTCTCGCCGCTCCACGCGAGCGAGAAATAAAGCCAGGCCGCGAGGTTGAGCAAAGCGAGCCAGAGCAGCCAGAGCGCGGCGAAGCGCCCGACGAGCACCCAGGGCAGGATCAGCACGGCCCACCAGGCGAACAGCTCGAAGGTGTCGGCTCCCGTCTGGTAGATCTGGCCGGTGAGGGCGAGCAGGGCGCCGACCAGGAGGGCAAGCAGGGTGAGGACGGCCTTCCCGGCCATCGAATCGAGGTCGAGGCGCCAGAAGGCGAGCAAGCCGCCCAGGATCCCGGCTTCGACCAGGCCGAGCTTGGCGAAGCGGCCGAGCGAATCCCAGTTGAAGGCGAAGAAGAAGATGACCGCCGCTGCCAGGGCGATCGCGCCCAGCCAGAGCGTCAGCCCGGCAAGAAAGGCGCGCCACTCGGAAGGGCCGGGGACCAGGCCCGCCTTGCGGAGCGACGACTGCTCACGGCCCGCCGGCACATGCCCCGCCTGGAGCCATTCCAGCATTTCGCCGCGATGCCGGCTCATCCGCCCTCCCCGGGGATACGCCCCGGAGGCCTCGATAGCAGAGTCGGCGTCTTCGGGCTATTCGTTACGGACGAGGAATGGCGGCTTCGAACGGGGCACGATGATCCCTGCCTGCGGCTCCCGGAAGCTTTCAAGCGCTGCTGCCTCGCCGCCGTCCGGTTTCGACGGATCGCAGCGCAACGATTACTGGCGCGAATGGCCCGAAGTCCGGCGGCTTCGCTATTGCCGCTCGATCAGCCGGATTTCCTTGCTCTTGACCAGCCAGAAGATCGCGAAGACGACGAGGCCGGCAAGCTCGACGCCGAGCACGGTATAGCCGCGTCCCGGCCGCTCGAGCAGATAGTGGAGCGCGAAGACTCCGATTGGGACGGCGATCATCGCCGACCCGAGGGCGGCATAAGCGCGCTTGAAGGACCGAACGCTCGCCCCGTCCTTCAGCTGCTTGAGCGTGTCGCCCGAGCAGAACAGGCAGACGAAGGCGATGGCGAGGAAGAAGGCGAGGCCGCCGGTGAAGTGGATCTTGCCGATCAGGCTTCGGCCTTCGATCCTCGCGAAGTCGGACGGGAAGAAGGCGACGCACAAAGCCGCGACCCCGGCCAGGTTGAGGGCCCAATCCTCCTTTCGGGTGTAGCCGCGGTAGAAGAAGAGGAAGGTGCCGGTCGCCCACAGCACGCCGACGAAGACGTCGCGAGCGGCGCCGGCGCCGGCGCCGC
>DASVUW010000274.1:0-6956 GCA_036386845.1 Allosphingosinicella sp.
GGGGCTGGGCAAGCACTTCGTCAATGCAGCGAACCTCCAGTGGGGCGCTGCGATGCATGACGATCTGATCGACGCGGTGAACTGGGCGGTGGAGCGCGGCATCGCCCAGAAGGACAAGGTTGCCATCATGGGCGGCAGCTACGGCGGTTACGCCACGCTGGTGGGCCTGACCTTCACGCCCGAGACCTTCGCCTGCGGGGTGGACATCGTCGGCCCGTCCAACCTCGCCACCCTGCTCGGCACCATCCCGCCTTACTGGGAGGCCCTGAAGGCTCAGTTCTACAAGCGGATGGGCGACCCCGGTACGCCGGAAGGCAAGGCCTATCAGCGGGAAGTCTCGCCGCTCTACAGCGCCGACAAGATCCGCAAGCCCTTGCTGATCGGCCAGGGCGCGAACGACCCCCGGGTCAACGTCGCCGAATCCGAGCAGATCGTCGATGCGATGAAGGCCAAGAACATCCCCGTCACCTATGTCGTCTTCCCCGACGAGGGCCACGGCTTCGCCCGTCCGCAGAACAATATCGCCTTCAACGCGGTCGCCGAGAATTTCCTGGCCAAGTGCCTTGGCGGCCGGGCGGAGCCGATCGGGCCGGCGCTCCAGGCCTCCACGGCGCAGGTACGGCATGGCGCGGAATATGCGCCGGGGCTGGCGGAGGCTTTGCGGAAGTAGTCCTCCCCATGCGGAGCATGGGGAGGGGGACCACCCGAAGGGTGGTGGAGGGGTACTTGGCAGAAGCCTCGTCAGCTACCCCTCCACCAGGCTTCGCCTGGTCCCCCTCCCCATCTACCGATGGGGACGACTAGGTGCCAACATCCTCCCAATCGTCGAACACCGCGCGCGGCACCTCGACCCCGTCGCGCTCGTCGTCCCAGATCATGTGCATCAGCCACCAGCGCCGGCCGTCGTTGAACAGGTGCGCGCAGTTCATTCCGCGCTTGATGAGCTCGCCGCCTTCCGGCGCGGTGCGCGCCTCGTAGGCTGAGAAGACCTGGGCGACGTTGCCGAAGCGCACCGTCCTGCGCTCCGTCTCGACCTCGTAGAAGGGCATGTCCTTAAGCAACGCCTTCGCATTGGCTTCATAATCGTCGGCCGAGAAGGAGTAGGCGACCGGCCTGCCCGCTTCGTCGAGCCGGGTCCGGACCAGTCGGACGTCGGGATGGTAGACGCGCCTCGAAAGCTCGAAATCCTGGCCGCCGGGCGGGCCCGAGATCGAGCTGTACAAAGCCGTCATCAGGGCGTCGATCGTCGTGAATTCGTCAGCCTGCTCCGCCATCAGTTCCTCCCGCTTCCGGCGGCCACATTGCACAAGGAGGGGGCTTCCGCTATGGGCCGGAGCCCGTCCGCCACGCCGCGTCACGGGGTCGATCTTTCAAGTCCCGTGGAGGCCCCCCTCACCCATGTCCCGCCGCCGCCAGATTTACGAGGGCAAGGCCAAGATCCTCTACGAGGGCCCCGAGCCCGGCACGCTCATCCAGTATTTCAAGGACGACGCGACCGCCTTCAACGCCCAGAAGCGAGGCACGATCTCGGGCAAGGGCGTCCTCAACAACCGGATCTCCGAGCATGTCTTCACCCTGCTCGGCCAGATCGGAATCCCCCACCATTTCATCCGCCGCCTCAACATGCGCGAGCAGTTGATCAGGCAGGTCGAGATCATCCCCATCGAGGTCGTGGTCAGGAACGTCGCCGCCGGCACCCTCTCCACCCGCCTGGGAATCGAGGAGGGGACCCAGCTCCCTCGGGCCATCCTCGAATATTTCTACAAGGACGACGCGCTCGGCGACCCGATGATCGCCGACGAGCATATCGCCTGCTTCGGCTGGGCGAGCCAGGAGGAGATGAACGACATCGCCGACATGGCGGTGCGCGTGAACGACTTCCTGTGCGGCCTGTTCGCCGGAATCGGGATCCGGCTCGTCGACTTCAAGCTCGAGTTCGGCCGGATCTGGGAGAACGAATATCCCCGTGTCATCCTCGCCGACGAGATCAGCCCCGACGGCTGCCGCCTCTGGGACATGACCACCAACGAGAAGCTCGACAAGGACCGCTTCCGGCGCGACCTCGGCGGCGAGGCCGAAGCCTATCAGGAAGTGGCCCGGCGCCTGGGGCTGCTTCCGGAGGGCGACGGCAACATGGTCCTCGACCTCGACAAGCACCGGCAGAAGAAGGGGCGCTGATAATCCTCCCCATCGAAGATGGGGAGGGGGACCCCGCGAAGCGGGGTGGAGGGGTAGAAGGCGAAGGCCTTCGCCGTTTCGCGCTCGAATCCCGACCGTCCTGCGCGCTACCCCTCCACCAGGCTGCGCCTGGTCCCCCTCCCCATGCTCCGCATGGGGAGGACAATAAAAAACCCCGCCGTTTCCGGCGGGGCTCGGGCCTTTTCGGCTCTCTCCCAGGCTTGGATCAGTTCCCCGCGGCGGGGCCCCCGATGGCGATCCGGGTGGCGGCGGCGGCGCGCTGCTGGACCGACTGGAGGTAGTTGGTCGACTGGAGGAAGGGGACCGGGTTGACCGCCTTGCCGTCGATCCGGACCTCATAGTGGAGGTGGCTTCCGGTGGAGCGGCCGGTCGAGCCCATCAGGCCGATCATGTCGCCGCGCTTGACTCGCTGGCCGGCGGTGACGAGCGACTTGGAAAGGTGGCCGTAGCGGGTCTGGATGCCGTGGCCGTGCTCGAGCTCGACGAGGTTGCCGTAGCCGCCGCTATTATATTCGGAGCGGCCCACGGTGGCGTCGGCGGTGGCGTAGATCGGGGTTCCGATCGGGCCGGCCAGGTCGATCCCGGCGTGCATCGCCGCGCGGCCCTTGAAGGGATCGGAGCGAACCCCGTAGCCGGAGGTGAAGCTGGTTCCGCGGACCGGCTCGGTCGACGGGATGGCGACGGTTCCCTGCTCGAGCTGGTCGAGCTTCGTCCAGCTGTTGAACAGGGCCTTGAAAGCGGGGTCGGCGGCCCGGACCGTCTCGACCGGCTCGAACGGGCCGCCCGTTCCCGTGTGGGCATGCAGGCGGCTCGGATCGAGGCCGAGGCGGCGGACTTCGCCGGCGGTCATCTGGTAGCGGCGCTGGGCGGCTTCCTTGATGACCGCGACGTCGGCCTGCATCGCGGCGAGCTCGCGCTCCATCCGGGCGACGTCGGCGTTTGAGGAAGCGGCGGAGGCGCCGGCGAGCTGGGCGGCGGCGAAGATCGACCAGAAGAGCAGGACGAAGGCGACGAGCGCGGCGGAGGCCTGGACCCCGGAACCGACCCGGACCCGGCGCAAGGCCTTGCCGTCATGGAGGAAAATGTCGCGTGGCTTGAACATCGTGCGGAACATTCCGATCGGTCCCGCATTGTTTGTTTTAGTCAGCACCATCAAATCCCCGACTGGCCGCCCCTTACTGGGCGCGGCCACGCGCACAGCGCGACCGAAGCATTAAATCTAAGGCGTTTCCGCCCCCTCGAGACGTCTTGGAGTTGCCCCCTCCGCGACGTGTGAGCTGAGACTGTTAAACATCTCCTGCCGGGGCAAGCGCCGAATAGTAATCCAGGGACAGACCGGCTTCGCCGCGCGCTGAATCGTTGAATGGAGGCTTAAGGACGCCCCGGAAGTGGGCGCCGACCAGTCGCTTCCACGTCGAAATCGGCTCGATTCCCAGTGATTCACACCCCCGACGGAACCATTTCGAGCCCGCGGCCACATGCCGTATCTCGTCGCGATAGATCCGCCCCAGGATCGCCGCCGAACGGCTATCGCCGCCCGCCTCGAACCGCGCCACCGCCGCCGGAGTGACGTCGAGCCCGCGCGCCTCGAGCACCATCGGCACGACAGCGAGACGGGCGAGCGAGTCGCCGGCCGTGGCCTCGGCTGCCTCCCACAAGCCCTCATGGGCCGGCAGATCGCCATAAGCCGAGCCCAGGGTCTTCAGGCGGCGATCGAGCAAGGCGAAGTGCATCGCCTCGTCGGCGCCGACCGAGAACCAGTCGTCGACGAAGGCCGGGGGGAAGCCGGCGCCGAAGCGGCCGGCCAGGTCGAAGGCGAGGTCGATGGCGGAAAACTCGATATGGGCGAGCGCGTGGAGCATCGCGATCCGGCCCCGCTCCGAGCCGCCGCGCCCGCGCTTGGGCATTTGCGACGGAGGCAGGAGCGGCGGGCGGCCGGGCCGCGCCGGGGAGTCGGGCATGGCGACGTCGAAGGCATGTTCCAGCTCGCCCCTGCGCCAGGCGCGCGCCGCCGCTCGGGCGACGCGCACCTTGTCTCGAGGCTCGGAGGCAAGGAGGACGGCGAGGGCGGCGGCGGCGACGGTCGGCATGCCGCCGCCTACAGTGCCGCGAGGCTTTCCTCCAGCCGGGCCAGGTCGATCCTGCGCAGCGTGTCGAGGCCGTCGATCACGAAGTAGCGAGGCTGGATCGAGTCGGAGCGGTAGGGCATTCGAAGCACCCGATCGAGGTCGAAAGGCAGCCGCTCCGGCCTGGCGCTGTCGAGCGCGTAGGCCGCCTCGCCGAAGCTGGAGGCGAGGCCGGCGCCGTAAAGCTTCAGCGCGCCCTCCTCGACCGCCATTCCGAACTCGACGGTGAACCAGTAGAGCCGCGAGAATTCGGCGGCCTTCCCCTTGGCTACCGCCTTCAGCCCTACCTCGCCCAGCCGCTGCATGAAGTCGGCGAACCAGGGGTCGGCGAGCAGCGGGACATGGCCGAACACGTCGTGGAACACGTCCGGCTCTTCCAGATAGTCGAGGCTGGTCGCCGGCCGGATGAAATTGCCGGCGGGGAATTGGCGGCGGGCGAGATGCGCAAAGAAGACCTCGTCCGGCACCAGCCCGGGCACCGCCACGACCGTCCAGCCCGAACGGGCGAAGAGCCGGTCGTTGAGTTCGTCGAAGTCGGGGATTCCCGAGCGCGACAGGCGGAGCGAGTCGAGCCCCCGCTCAAAGGCCGCGACGGCACGACCGGCGAGCTTGCGGCGCTGGCGGGCATAGAGGACGTCCCAGACCCGGTGCTCCTCAGGCCCGAAATGCTCCCAGTTCTGTGGGATCGTCCAATCGTCTGCCGTGCCCGGCGGACGAACGGCCGGCGACGGCGGCAGGCTTTCGGTGAAATCGGTGAACATCGGGTCTCTCCACAAGAAAAAACCCCGCCCGGAAGGTCCGGACGGGGTCGGTTTGAGCTGAGGCTTGTTAAGCGCGCGCTATTCCGGTCCCGCCCGAGCGATTCCGTAATAATAATAGCTGGAAGCCGCGGCGGCGGGCGTCGCGTTCATCGGAGCGGCGGAGGTGCGCATCGGCTTCATCATCCTCGGGCTGGCCTAAAAAGCCTTGTTTGTCAACGTTCGGCTGAGCAGGCGATGAACGTCGCCCCAGCGAAGGCTGGGGCCTCGGCGGGTGAAAGACACCGGGTTCTTCACCCCCTGGGGCCCCAGCCTTCGCTGGGGCGACGGTGATTCACGGCAGCGCCCGAGCCGCGGCTAGCACTTCCTCGGCATGGCCCGGCACCTTCACCTTGCGCCACACGCGTTTCACGAATCCATCGCGGTCGACCAGGAAGGTGGCGCGCTCGATGCCCATATATTTGCGGCCGTACATCGATTTCTCGGTCCAGGTCCCGAAGGCCTCGCAGGCCGAGCCGTCCGCGTCCGTGGCGAGGGGTATCTTGAGCCCGAACTTCTCGATGAACTTCACATGCTTCTTGGCATCGTCCTTCGAGACCCCGAGGATCCAGGTGCCGGCATTCTTGAAATCGTCGGCGAGGGCCGTGAACGCCTGGGCCTCGGCCGTGCACCCCGACGTGTCGTCCTTCGGATAGAAATAGATGACCAGCTTCTGGCCGCTGAAGTCGGCCGGGCTGATCGCCTTGCCCTCGACGCTCGCCAGCTTGACGTCCGGTACCTTGTCGCCTTCGTTCAGCATCTTCATTCTCCTGACGCCACCCTGCGCCAAAGCTCCGCCACCCTCTGCCGCGCCGAATCGTGGGCTGCAAGCAGAGCATTCCAGTCGGCAAGGCCGCAGGCCGCCGCGACCAAGGGCTTGGTTTCGTCGGGCGGCTCGTCCGACGTCGGCGAGACCAGCCGGAACATGACCAGCATCCGGGTCAGAAGGCGGAGCGCCGAATCGATCTCGCCCGAGACCAAGCCCGCCGCGACCAGCGCCTCGAGCGCGTCCTCGAGATGGGGACGGAGGCCGATATTGTGCTTGAGCTGGAGCGTGTGGACGGCGAATTCGAGGTCGACCAGCCCGCCCGGGCCGAGCTTGATGTCGAACTTCCCCCGCGGCGCCTTGTGGGCGGCCATCTCCGCCCGCATCCCCACCGCGTCCGCGACCAGCCGCGCCGGGTCGCGCGGCTTGCGCAGGGCGGAGTCGATCACCGTCTGCAGCGCCGAACGTCCCTGCTCCGAGCCGAACACCGGGCGGGCGCGGGTGAGCGCCATATGCTCCCATGTCCAGGCCTGCTCGCTCTGGTAGCGCGCGAAGCTTTCGAGGCTCATCGCCAGCATCCCGTCGGTGCCGGACGGGCGAAGCCTCGTGTCGACGTCGTAGAGCGGCCCCGACGCCGTCGGGACGCTCAGGGCCGCGGTGACCCGCGGCGCCAGCCGGTTGAAATAATCGGTCGCCCGAAGCGGCTTCGGGCCATCCGATTCGGCCTCATGGGTTCCGCTGAACAGATAGACGAGGTCGAGGTCGGAGGCGTGGGTCAGGGCCTCGCCGCCGAGCCGCCCGAGGCCCATGATCAGCAGCTCCGAGCCGGGCACCCGCCCGTGCCGCGCCTCGAATTCCGCGGTTGCGGCCCCGGCGAGGACGTTGATCGCGGCTTCGGCGACCCGCGAATAGCCTTCGGCCGCCTCGATCGGATCCGAATGGGCGACGATAAGCTGCACGCCCAGCGCGAAGCGCCGCTCGTTCACCCGCCGCCGAACGCGGTCGAGCACGAGCTGGTAATCTTCGCTTTGGCGCTCGGAGCGAGAGAAGTCTCGCACCTGCTCATCG
>DASVUW010000275.1:0-18058 GCA_036386845.1 Allosphingosinicella sp.
CGAGCGCATCGAAGCGGAGATGGCGATCGTCGGCATCGGCATCGACGCCGTGGCGGAGCCGCTCATCGCCGCCGGCGCGGAGGGCAGCAACGGAGTCAACGTCGACGAATATTGCCGGACCACGCTCCCCGACATCTACGCGATCGGCGATTGCGCCGCGCACGAGAACATCTTCGCCGGCGGCCTCAGGATCCGCCTTGAATCGGTCCAGAACGCCCACGACCAGGCGGCGACGGCGGCGAAGTCGATCACGGGGGCGCCGCAGCCTTACGAGGCGGTCCCGTGGTTCTGGTCCAACCAGTACGACCTTCGCCTCCAGACGGTCGGGCTGTCGGTCGGCCACGATTCGACCGTGGTCCGCGGCCGGCCGGAGGAGCGCAGCTTCTCGGTGATCTATATGCTGCAGGGCCGCGTAATCGCCCTCGACTGTGTCAACTCGACCCGGGATTATGTGCAGGGCAGGAAGCTGGTGCTCGACAAGCGGACGATCGAGCCGGCGCGGCTGGCCGACACGTCGGTGCCGCTGAAGGACTTGGCTTAGTCCTGGACCGCGTAGCGCACGGGCCGCTCGGGAAGCATCAGCCGAGGGATTGGCTTGCCGGCTTCGACCAGCACCTGGTCGATAGGGATCGCGCCTTCGCCTTCATCGGCAAGGAACGCCTGGACCAGCCGGCGACCCTGTGACGGCAGCAGATTGGAAGGCACCGGGCGCGCTGTTCGACCCATCTGCCTCAGCCAGCTGGGGCGGCCGTGAAGCAAATGCGTGCGGGGATGGAAGACCTGCAGGTCGACCGCATGAGCATAGTCCCCGACTTTCACCGGGGCGGCCCCGAGCCGGAGAACGGAGGGTTTGCGAATCCGCGGCGCGACGATGGCATGGGCTTCCCTCCCCCAGCGTTGGGTGGCGGCCTCCCCGAGATTGGCCTGGTCGATGGTCAAGGGATCCACTCCGGTCATTTTCTTGAGGCGCGCGGCCATCCACTCCATCTCCACGCCATCTCGACCGACGGGTGCCTCCATGACATGGGTAAAGCCGACATAGATGAAGATCTTGGCGCCGGGATTGGCGGCAAGAATCGCGGCGACATTGTCCGCCTGCGCCTGCTCGCGAACCGGGATGCCGCCCCCCGGACGGAACTGGCTTTCCTTGATCTCATAGGCTGCGGGCCGATAGCCGATGGCGAGCGCCTGACGGATGAAGTCCGCAAACACGGGATCGTGCACATAGTGGCCGGTTTGAAGGCGGGGATATCCTTCGCGTGCCAGCTTCGCAACCGGGGTCTCCCCCTGCGAGGCCGCGTTGGCAAACGCTTCGGCGGCGAGGATCGTATAGCCGAGCGGCTTGAGCGTGCGGGCGACCTCCAGCGCGAAAGCGCGGTCACGCGGGCTGTGATGCGCCTCGTTGAGGATGACGATCCGGGTCTTCGCCGCCTCGGCCCGGATCGCGGACAAGGCGTCGTGGGGCGAGGCCGCGCGAAGGCTAGCCGAATCCGCGGCGGCAATCGGCCGCGCTGCCGGGTCGAGGATGGGAGGCGGAGCGTAGCCGCCGATCATCGGCCTGAGCTGGTACCACATCTGGTGCGCCCTCTCATCGACGACCTTCCCCGAAGAATCGAAGGCGGACCGTTCGAACGCCTCGATGGAGTCGAGATAGTCGCCTGCCCAGAAGCGCTCCATCGCTCGAACCGCCGGGTCCGGCGCAGGAGCAGGCGGCGCCGCCGCGCCGTTGGCGAGTGCCAAAAATGCGGCGGCGAGTAGAGCGGGAATACGCATCGACCCAGCTTAGGAGCTTGGCAGCTACAAGCAAGGCGGGCTCCGAGCGCTTTCATCCTCCCCGCGAGAAGCTCGTGGGGAGGGGGGACCACCCGAAGGGTGATGGAGGGGTAACTGTTGTGGAGTCCGAGAATATGGCGCGAGACGGCAGGAGCCTGCGCCATTTACTCCTCCACCACACTTCGTGTGGTCCCCCTCCCCATCTTGCGATGGGAGGACTACCGGCCCGCAAACCCCGCCAATATCTCGCAGATCCAGCGCCCCGCCGTCAGAGCGGTGATGTCGCTGACGTCGAGGCTAGGGTCGAATTCGGTGAGGTCGACGAGCTTCACGCGCGGGTCGGCCGCGAGCCGGCGGGCCGCGGCGAAGAACATGGAGGCCGGCATTCCACCCGGGCGGCCGCCGGGGGCGCCGGGGCTTTGGCTTCGGTCGATCACGTCGATGTCGAAATCGACCGCCAGGACGTCGAGATGGACGAAGCGCGCGAGGGCATGGTTGAGGACGGCGAGGATCCCGCGCTCCAGGCAGTCGGCCATCGTGTAGACCCCGATGCCGAAGGCCAGTGCGTCGGAATGCATCCTCGCCGTGTTGGCGTAGGGCGCGAGGCCGATCTGGCAGATATTGGTGCCGGGGAGGCCGTCCTCGATCAGGCAGCGGATCGGATTGCCGTTCATCGGTCCGCCGGCCGTGTCGCGAAGGTCGAAATGCGCGTCGAGCGTGATCAGCCCGACCTTCGCCAGCGGCAGTCCGAGGGCGTGCACCGCGGGGCGGGTCACCGCATTGTTCCCGCCGATCAGAAGAGTCAGCCGATGTTCGGCGACGGCGGCGGCCGCAGCGTCGCGGATCGGCTCGAAACCCTGGGCCGGGCTTATCCCCTGGACGGGAACGTCGCCGAGGTCCCTGACCGGGAAGAAAAGCTCGGAGCCCGTCTCGACATTGTAGGTCGAGAAGCGCTTCAGCGCGCGGCGAAGGGTCTCGGGGGCGAGGTCGCAGCGGCCCGGGGTCACGGAACCCGATTCCATGGGCGCGCCAAGGATCGCGACCTGGCCCTCGCTGCCGATCAAGTCAGCGATGGATTTCCAGTTCATGGCGTTGCCCTTAATCGGGCAAAGGTTAAGAAGCGAGCCATGTGGGACCGACTGCTCACCGACTGCCATATCGCGACGATGGACCCGGCCGTGCCCGGCGCCTTCGGGGCGATCGAGGACGGGGCGATCGGAATCCAGGACGGGCGGATCGTCCGGGTCGGGCGGCGGATCGACCTTGCCGGGTACCGGGCAAAGACGATCGAGCCGCTGGGCGGCGCCTGGGTGACTCCCGGACTGGTCGACTGCCACACCCACCTGGTCTTCGGAGGCAACCGCTCCGCGGAATTCGAGCAGAGGCTGAACGGCGCCGGCTACGAGGAGATCGCCGGGGCCGGCGGAGGCATAATCTCGTCGGTCAAGGCGACCCGCTTCGCGTCTCTCGAAGAGCTGGTCGAGCAGGCCCGGCCGCGGCTTCGGGCGCTGATGAGCGGCGGGACGACGACGGTCGAGATCAAGTCGGGCTACGGCCTCGACGTTCCGAGCGAGCTGAAGATGCTGGAAGCGGCGAAGGCTCTGGGCGAGAGCGAGGCGGTCCGGGTGGTCCCGACCCTTCTCGCGCTCCACGCCCTTCCGCCGGAGCACAAGGAAAGCCGCGAGCAATTCGTCCATCTCGCCATCGACGAGATGATCCCGGCGGCGGCCGAAGCCGGCCTGGCGAAGGCCGTGGACGCCTATTGCGAAGGGATCGGCTTCACCGCGGACGAGGTCCGCGCCTTGTTCGAGGCCGCGGACGAGCATGGCCTGAGGGTCAAGCTCCACGCCGAGCAGCTCTCGAACCTCAACGGCGCCGCCCTCGCGGCGGAGTTCGGCGCGCTTTCCGCCGACCATCTCGAGCATGCCGACGAGGCCGGCATCGGAGCCATGGCCAGGGCCGGGATGGTCGCGGTGCTCCTTCCGGGCGCTTTCTACGCGCTTCGTGAGAGGAAGAAGCCGCCCGTCGACCTGCTCCGCCGCTACGGCGTGCCGATGGCGGTGGCGACGGACTGCAACCCAGGCACCTCGCCGGTCCTCTCGCCGACGCTGATGCTGAGCATGGCCTGCACCTTGTTCGGCCTGACTCCGGAGGAAGCGCTGGCGGGAATGACGGTCCATGCGGCGAAGGCGCTCGGGCTGGAGAGGGAGGTTGGCACCGTCTCCACCGGCAAGGCCGCGGATTTGTGCGTCTGGCGGGTGAGCCGGCCGGCCGAGCTTGCCTATTGGATCGGGCACCCCGGGCCGGAGCGGCGGATTGTCGCGGGGGTGGATTGCTAGCCCGTCGTCCCAGCGAAGGCTGGGACCCCAGCGGGTGAAAGGCGCCGGCGTCCTTCACCCGCCGGGCCCCAGCCTTCGCTGGGGCGACGGTAGTTCACTTGCCCTCCCCGTGAGGCTACAGACCACCCGATGCTCTCACGCCGCGACAATTCCCGTTCGATCCGCGCCCGCACCGGCCCGGACCTGGTCGCCAAATCCTGGGCCACCGAGGCCGCCGTCCGGATGCTCCAGAACAATCTCGACCCCTCGGTTGCCGAGGCGCCCGAGGAACTGGTCGTCTATGGCGGGATCGGGCGCGCGGCGCGGGACTGGGCGAGCTTCGACCGGATCGTCGAGACCCTCGAGCGGCTCGAGGCGGACGAAACCCTGCTCGTCCAGTCGGGCAAGCCGGTCGGGGTCTTCCGCACCCATCCCGATGCGCCGCGGGTACTGATCGCCAATTCCAACCTGGTTCCGAAATGGGCGACCTGGGACCATTTCCACGAATTGGATCGCAAGGGGCTGATGATGTACGGCCAGATGACGGCCGGATCATGGATCTACATCGGGACCCAGGGCATCGTTCAGGGCACCTACGAGACCTTCGCGGAGATGGGCCGCCAGCATTATGGCGGCGATCTGAAGGGCCGCTGGATCCTCACCGCGGGCCTGGGCGGAATGGGCGGCGCCCAGCCGCTGGCGGCGGTGATGGCCGGGGCGCATTGCCTGGCGATCGAATGCCAGGAGAGCCGGATCGAGAAGAGGCTCGAGACCCGCTACCTCGACCGGCGGGCGGGGTCGCTCGACGAGGCGCTGGAGATCATTGAGTCGGCCATTGTACCCACTTCGGTGGGGCTTCTCGGCAATGCGGCGGAGGTGCTTCCGGAGATGGTCCGAAGGGGGATCCGGCCCGACGCGGTGACCGACCAGACTTCGGCCCACGACCCGGTGAACGGCTACCTGCCCGCCGGATGGGCCGTCGAAAAATGGATGAATATGCGCGAGCGCGACCCCGCCGCGGTGGAGGCGGCTGCAAGAGAATCCATGGCGGTGCATGTTCATGCAATGCTGGCCTTCCGCGAGATGGGCGTTCCCACCTTCGACTATGGCAACAACATCAGGCAGGTCGCCAAGGACGGGGGCGTCGTCCACGCCTTCGATTTCCCCGGCTTCGTCCCGGCTTATGTCCGGTCGCTCTTCTGCCGCGGCGTCGGCCCGTTCCGGTGGTGCGCGCTTTCGGGCGATCCCGAGGACATCTACCGCACCGATGCCAGGGTGAAGGAACTGATCCCCGACGATGCTCACCTCCACCGCTGGCTCGACATGGCCCGCGAGCGGATCGCCTTCCAGGGGCTTCCGGCCCGGATCTGCTGGGTGGGGCTCGGGCAGAGGCACAGGCTCGGAATGGCGTTCAACGAGATGGTCGCGAGCGGAGAGCTCAAGGCGCCGATCGTCATCGGCCGCGACCATCTCGATTCGGGATCGGTCGCGAGCCCCAATCGCGAGACGGAGGCGATGAAGGACGGGTCCGACGCGGTCTCGGACTGGCCGTTGCTCAATGCGCTCCTCAACACCGCTTCTGGCGCGACCTGGGTCTCGCTCCACCATGGCGGCGGGGTCGGGATGGGCTATTCGCAGCATGCCGGGATGGTGATCGTCGCCGACGGCACTCCGGAAGCGGCGCGGCGGCTCGAGCGGGTGCTGTGGAACGACCCCGGCACCGGGGTGATGCGGCATGCCGATGCGGGCTATGACGAAGCGATCGACTGCGCCCGGGAGCAGGGGCTGGATCTGCCGATGGTGGGATCGTGAGAATCCGCGTCATGCCAGCGAAGGCTGGCATCCCGGCGGGTGAAGAACGCCTGCGCCTTTCACCCCACGGGGCCCCAGCCTTCGCTGGGGCGACGAGCCTGTGATCACCCTCCACCCCGGCTCGGTCACCCTCGCCGAGCTTCGCGCCGTCTGGGCCGGAGCGCCCATGAAGCTCGCCGCCGAAGCCTGGGCCGCGATCGACTCCGCCGCGGCCTGCGTCGGCACGATCCTCGAGAGCGGGCGAACCGTCTACGGGGTGAATACCGGCTTCGGCCTGCTCGCCCAGACCCGGATCCCGGACGACCGGCTGGCCGAGCTCCAGCGCAACCTGGTCATGTCCCACAGCTGCGGCCTGGGTGCGGATTTCAGCCGGCCGGTGGTGCGCCTCGCCATGGCCACCAAAGTGATCGGGCTCGCCCGCGGCCATTCGGGTGTAAGGCGCGAGGTGGTCGAGCGGCTGCTCGCCTTGCTCGAGGCGGACGCCTTGCCCTGCATCCCGAGCCAGGGGTCGGTCGGGGCGTCCGGCGACCTCGCCCCGCTCGGGCATCTGAGCGCTGCGATGCTGGGCGAGGGACGGATCGACCTCAAGGGCTCGATCATGCCGGCCGGCCAGGCTCTTCGGGCACTCGGGCTGGAGCCGCTCGTGCTCGGGCCCAAGGAAGGGCTCGCACTCATCAACGGTACCCAGATTTCGACGGCGGTCGCGCTCGACACCCTGTTCTGCGCCGAGCGGGTCTTCGCGAGCGCGCTGATTTCCGGAGCCCTGTCGCTGGACGCCCTCAAAGGCACGGACGTCGCCTTCGATTCCCGGATCCACGAAGCGCGCGGGCAGAAAGGGCAGATCGCGGTGGCGGCCGAGCTGGTGCGGCTGATCAACGGAAGCGAGATCCGCCATTCGCACGACGACTGCACTCGGGTGCAGGACCCCTACAGCTTCCGCTGCCAGCCGCAGGTGATGGGCGCCTGCCTGGACCTGTTGGGGAACGTGTCGCGGACGCTCGCGATCGAAGCGAACGCGGTCACCGACAATCCCTTGCTATTTCCCGAGACGGGCGACTCGCTTTCGGGCGGGAATTTCCATGCCGAACCCGTCGCCTTCGCCGCCGACACGCTCGCGATGGCCTTGTGCGAGGTCGCGAGCCTCTCGGAAAGGCGGACCGCGGTCCTGGTCGATCCGAAGATGAGCGGGCTTCCCCCCTTCCTGGTGAGGGACAGCGGTGTCAATTCCGGCTTCATGATCGCGCAGGTGACGGCCGCGGCCCTGGTTTCCGAGAATAAGAGCCTCGCCTGGCCGGCCAGCGTCGACACGGTTCCGACCTCGGGCAACCAGGAGGACCATGTCTCGATGGCGACGCACGCCGGCACCAAGGCGCGGCGGATCGCCGGCAATGCCGCGGGGGCGGTGGGGATCGAGCTTCTGGCCGCGGCGCAGGGGTGCGACTTCCATGCGCCGCTGAAGAGCTCTCCGGCGCTGGAGACGGTGCGGGCTCAGATCCGGCGCAATGTGGAGCATTACGAGGTCGACCGCTATCTGGCCGACGATCTTCGCTGGGCTCAGGACGCGGTGCTTGCTGGGGCCTTGTCCGGCGACGTCGAGGCGGAGTTGTTCGGAAGGTGAGCTTGCACGTCATGCCAGCGAAGGCTGGCATCCCAGCGGGTGAAAAGCGCCCGCATTCTTCACCCCCCGGGGCCCCAGCCTTCGCTGGGGCGACGTGCCTCACGCCTGCCCGTCATCCCGTCGGAAGCCGGGACCTCGGGTCGAGAAGTCTCTGCGGGTCTCCCCGAGGACCCGGCTTTCGCCGGGATGACGGGTTGTGATCGACCTCGCGCAAATCGACGGGACCCTCGACCTCGAGGGCGAGGTCTGCGTGATCGGCGCGGGCGCGGCCGGGATCAGCCTTACGCGCCGGCTTCTCAAGCTGGGCCATACGGTCGTGCTTCTGGAAAGCGGCGGGCTCGATTACGAGCCGGAAACCGCCGACCTCAACGCCGGCGAAAATGCGGGCGAGGATTATTACGACCTCGAGGACAGCCGGCTTCGCTTCTTCGGAGGGACCACCGCCATCTGGGGCGGGCGCTGCGCCGAGCTCGATCCGATCGACCTCGAGCGGCGCGACTATGTGCCGCACTCCGGCTGGCCGATCGGGTGGGAGGAGCTGGAGCGGTGGTATCGGGAAGCGAGACCCGAGTTCGGCCTGCCCCCCGGGCGGCCGGACCCCGACGACCTGCGCCGCGCCGGCGTGAAGCTTCCCCGCTTCGAGGAGCTGGAAACCCCGCTCTGGACCTTCGACCGCCGCTTCAACCGCTTCGCCTGGGAAAGCTGCGCCGATCTCGAGGCGGATCCGAGATGCCAGATCGCGACTCATTCGACGGTGACGGCGATCGTCGCCGACGGAAGCGGGATTTCCCGCGTGGAAGCGCGCTCGCTCGGCTCGGGCCGGCTGACGGTCAGGGCCAAAGCGTTCGTGCTGGCCGCAGGCGGGATCGAGAATCCGAGGCTGCTGCTCGCCTCCGGCCTCGGCAACGGGCGCGACCAGGTCGGCCGCTATTTCATGGAGCATCCGCATGCCCGGGGGGGGCGGATCGTCAGGGGCGCGGCCTGGCCTCTGCTCAAGGCGTTCGGGCGCCGGCATCGGGTCGCAGGGCAGGATCTGGCGGCCCTCATCGCTCCATCCGAAGCGCTTCAGAGGCGTGAGGGAATCCTCAATACGTCGCTGACCATCGTCGCCCGCCAGCCGGAAGGACGGCGGCAGTTCATCGGGATGAAGGCCTATTCCGGCCTCAAGCACAAAATGGCGCCAACCAAGCGCGGGCGTGCCTTGTGGATGGTCACCAAGAAGGCCGCGGGCTGGGCCCAGCGCCATATCGATCCGGCTCGGCCCTGGCTTCTCCACAAGGCCGGCAATCTCGACGTCGCGCTCCTGGTGCGCGGCGAGCAGGCGCCCAATCCGGAGAGCCGGGTCACTCTGACCGGTGAGAAGGATTCGACCGGAGCGCCTCGGGCGAAGCTCGACTGGCGGTTGTCGCAGATCGACGTGAGGAGCGTCGCGGTGCTCGTCGAGGCTCTCGGGCGGGAGCTGGGGCGGCTCGGGCTCGGCAAAGTGGAGCCCGCCGCCTGGCTCGGATCGGGTAGATGGAAGACCGATCCGCTCATCTCCTCCCACCCGATCGGAGGCTATCATCATATGGGGACGACTCGGATGGGGCGCGATCCGGCGGCCAGCGTGACCGATCCGGACGGAAGGGTGCACGGGGTCGGCAATCTGTGGGTCGCCGGCTCGTCCCTTTTCCCGACCGGCGGCTGGGCCAACCCCACCCTGACCATCGTCGCCCTGGCGCTTCGAAGCGCCGAGAAGATCAGCCGGGAGCTGAAGGCATGACCGCGGTCGCCCCGATCGGCGCCAATCCGACCCGGCTCTGGGGGCTGACGGCCGAGGAAAGGCTTCGCCGGATCGCGCGGGCCCAGAAGTTGGACATGCGCCCCGACGGGGAGATCCTCGTCAATCTCGGTTTCGCCTTCGACCCTTCCTGGCTGAAGCTCGCGGCCGCGAGGCCGGGCCTGGTGGTCACGCGCGGCGGAGTGCCGGTGCTGGCCCATGCGCCGCGGGACGGCGAAGCGGTCGCGGTGGCGATGGAAGCGCAAACCGCCTTCGCCGGCGCGATGGGCGAGACTCTCGCCTGGGAAGAGGCGGACGACATCGGAAACGACGAGCTTCGAAAGAAGGAGCGGCCGTTCATGGACCCGCTGGAGCCCGGGACGGTGCGCGGGCTCGAGCGGGCGAGCTATTTCGGCGCCTACAAGGGCGTCACCGACATCCTCACCAAATATCTGTGGCCGGAATGGGCCCTGGTCCTGACCCGATGGGTGGCCCGGATCGGGATGAGCCCGAACCAGGTGTCGCTGATCGGCGCCGCCTTGTGCCTAGTCGCCACCTGGCTCTTCTACGAGGGCCATTACTGGGCGGGGCTTGCGACCGGGCTCGGCTTCATGGTCCTCGACACGGTCGACGGAAAGCTGGCGCGCTGCACCATCACCTCCTCGAAGATAGGCGAGGTCATCGACCACGGAATCGATCTCGTCCATCCGCCCTTCTGGTGGTGGGCCTGGGGGGTCGGGCTTCACGCCTGGGGCCGGCCGCTCGCTTCGGACGTCTTCTGGTGGACCCTCGCCGTCATCGTCGGCGGCTATGTCGTCCAGCGGCTGATCGAGGGCGCCTTCATCGCCCGCTTCGGGATGCACATCCACGTCTGGCGCCGCTTCGACAGTCAGTTCCGACTGATCACGGCCAGGCGAAATCCGAACATGGTGATCCTGCTGGCGGCGCTGATCGTCGGCCGTCCGGACTGGGGCCTGGTCGCGCTGGCGGCCTGGACGCTGATCTCGCTCGTCGTCCACATGATCCAGCTCCTGCAGGCGATGGCGGCGCGCGCGGCGGGACGGCCGGTGGTGTCCTGGCTGTCCTGAACCGTGCGCTCCATCCAGGTCGGAGATTGATTCACACAAAGATCACTAAGGCACAAAGAGTCCCGCGAAGCGGCTTATCCTCGGCAAATTCGAAAAGGCCACGGGCCTGCGCCCGTGAGGCCCCTTTGTGCCTTCGTGATCTTTGTGTGAACAAAAATGGACCTTGGGCCGGGTCACGGCGAGGGCCGTTACACACCGGAAAAATAATTATTGGCGACACGCCTCAGGCCTTCGCGGAAGGTTGCCCCTCCAAAATTCATCAGCAGTCCGAGCGGTCGCTTGGACAACCGGAGATAGGTCAGCAATTGCTTCCCGTGGACCGGCGCCAGCCGATCGACCGACTTCACTTCTATGAGCAACTGCCCTTCAACCATGAGATCGGCGCGAAATCCTTCCACGAGCCTGATCCCCTCGAACTCGATCGAAATCGGCTTCTGCCGCTCAATCGCCAACCCTTCGCGAAGCAGGCTCGCCGCCATGACCGACTCATAAACCGATTCGAGGAGGCCGGGTCCAAGGTCGCGGTGAATCCTCAGCCCGCAGTCGACTGCCAGGTGCGCAAGGTCCTCGACATCCCGCATCACGCAGCTTTTCGCCGATGATGACCGCGATGCAAAATTCAGATTGGTTCGCAAAAAGATCACCAAGGCACAAAGAGGCCTCGAAGCGGCTTATCCGCGGTGAACTCGAAGAAAGCGCGAGGCCGGCGCCGGTGAGGCCCCTTTGTGCCTTGGTGATCTTTGTGTGAATCCGAAGTGCGGCCTTCGGCTGCGGCGGGCGTTTGGCGCTTATTGCGGATTGCTTTGGCGATTTGGCGGTTTCAAGGGTGGGGAATGAACGAGACCATCCTGCGGTTCGGATATCCGGCGACATTGATCCGGGAATATGAGCATTGGGTGGTGCTGCTTCGGCCGGCGCAGCCGACGCTGGGGAGCCTGATCCTCGCGGCGAAGAGCGAGGTCCGCAGTTTCCCGCAGCTAGCCCCGGAAGCTTTCGCGGAGCTGCAGCGGGCGGTGGCGGACATCGAGGGGGCGCTGAGCGGCGCCGTCCGTCACGAGAAGATCAACTATCTGATGCTGATGATGGTGGACCCGCATGTCCATTTCCATGTCATCCCGCGGTACGAGGGGGAGCGGGATGCGTGCGGGCTGCGGATCGAGGACAAGGGCTGGCCGAAGGCGCCGGCGCTCGCCGAGGCGGTGACTCTGGAGGCGGATCAGGTCGAGGCGCTGGCGGGGTATTTGAAGGGGTTCTGGCGGAAGTGAAATCCTCCCCGCCATTTGGCGGGGAGGGGGACCGTCCGAAGGACGGTGGAGGGGTTCTTCCACGGCCTCCAAGAACCCCTCCACCAGGCTTCGCCTGGTCCCCCTCCCCCGCAAATGCGGGGGAGGATTAGAAGGCCCACCGAGCCGTCAGCGCCTTCGCGGCCTCTACGTCCTCCGGGAAATCGACCTCCTGCCATTCCTCGCCCCGGATCGAGACGGTTCGGACGTCGGCCCCCGCCTGAGCAAGCGAGTCGATGGCGCGAAGGTACCAGCGTCGGGTGCCGTCGGGCTGGCGCATCATCCGGTCGACCTGTTCGGAGAAGAGGCCCGGGCCTTCGCCCCGGAAGGCGAGGAGACCGATCGACTCGGCGTTATACTGTCCGGCCTCCAGCGCCTTGCCGATCCGGAGCAGCCGGTCGCCGTCCCGAAGCACCTTCATGTCGTCGGAGTCGTAGCTCTCCTTCTCGTCAACGGTGACGGCGATCGGGCCGGTCCGCGCTTCGAGGACCCGCTCGAGCAGGCGCGGCGAGATCAGGGTGTCGCCGTTGAGGAGCAAAGTGTCGCGGTCGAGCTCGGCGCGGGCCATCCAGACCGAGCCGAGATTGTCGGCGACATGGTAGAAGGGGTTGAACAGAGTCCGGACGCCGGTGCGCCGGGCCGTCACCTCGGCGACCGTCTCCTCGGCGAAGCCGGTGACCACGACGATGTCGCCGATGCCCGAGCCCTGGAGGGCGTCGAGCTGCCATTCGAGCAGGGTCCGCCCGTTGAGGTCGATGAGGCATTTCGGCCTCTCCGCGGTCAGCGGAAGCAGGCGCGAACCCTTGCCCGCGCTTAGTATGATCGCCTTGCCGATGGTCATGAGAAAGGCCGCATCCCTTAAGCCGCGGCCCAGCGCGCGACACTCTTGAGCGCAGGCTGGTAGGGTTCGACTTGGGCGAAGTTAGGGCGGAGCGGCGGCTTGGTACGGCCCAGCCTGCGGCGCCAGAAAACAGCGCTTACGGGATCGATTTTGCCAGTTTTTACAATTGTCGGGACTCCAAACGGGATTTGGTTGACTTCCGATTTTTTTGCACTGACCCTCGTTCGAGCGCTGCGAGCCCAACCGAGTCGGGCCGCGGCAGAACCTGGATGAGGGGGGAATTCACAATGGCAGTTCAAAAACTCAGCTTGCGTCTTGGCGGTCTCGGCGAGCCCGCGAACGGCGTATTGGTCGGCGACTTAATGCCGGCGGGCTACGAAATCCTGTTCGGCGACGGAGTGCTGGTCGGCGACGCGGCGCCGATCAGCGAGGGGGAGCCGATCAGCGAGCTTCCGCCTTTGAGGCTCCACGACGCTGCCGGCCTGGCGACCTGGCGGGGCAAGCCGATCTACAACCAGCAGCAGGTTATCGGACAGCTGGACAGCGGCACGATGCAGCCGGTCGCCAACGGCTCGATCACCTTCACCTTCCTGAGCAGCCAGCCGCCGGGCCACTACAACAGCCCGAAGCATCGCGCCGATGATGGTACCGAGGGCATCGGCTGGTCGGAGCTGACCGACGCCCAGAAGGCCGTCGCCCGGGAGTCGATGATCCTGTGGGACGACCTCATCGCTCCGTCGATAGTCGAGAAGAACGGCAAGGGGGCCGACATCGTCTTCGCCAATACGACGACCGGACCGGCCCAGGCGGGGGCCTATCTTCCGGGCAATGGCGACAAGATCCAGGGCGACATCTGGATCGCCGATCCGAGCCAGAACTGGAGCAATGCCTGGCTTCAATATGACGGCTACGGCCGGATGACCCTCATCCACGAAGCCGGCCACGCCCTCGGCCTGAGCCATCCGGGCGACTATAATTTCAGCGACGACAAGAATGGCGACGGAATCCCCGATCCGATCACCTATCTCGGCGACGCCTTCTACGCCCAGGATAGCAAGCAATATACGATCATGTCCTATTTCGGAGCGGGGGAGACGGGCGGCGCGCCGATCAACGCGGCACTCGCCAAGGCCGGCCACGCCCAGACTCCGCTGCTCGACGACATCCTCGCGATCCAGTCCATCTACGGCGCGGATCCGACGACCCGGGCGGGCGACACCAACTATTTCGCCAACTCGAACGCGGGCAACGCGGTCTACGACCTCGCCTTGAACCCCTATCCCTATCTGTCGGTCTACGATGCCGGCGGCGAGGACACATTCGATTTCTCGACGGCGAACCGGCCCGTATTCATCGACCTTCGACCCGGCGGGTTCAGCTCGGCGACCGCCGGAGCGTTGACTCTCCAGCAGGCGAACGCGATCCGAACCGAGTATAACAATGTCAGCAGCGCCGCCTCCGGCGACCTCCCGCTCTTCACAAGCCAGGCGCAGGTCGACCTGGAAGCCACTCTCGCGAGCCAGTTCGTCCATCCGCGGGTGCTGAACGATACCGGCGTCCCGGGGGTCGCCGCCACCAGCCACCGCAACATCTCGATCGCCTACAATACGATCATCGAGAATGCGAACGGCGGCTCGGTGCGCGACTATCTCTACGGCAACGATGTCTCGAACAAGCTGAACGGCAATGGCGGCAACGACGTGCTCGACGGCGCCAAGGGCGACGACATCTATACCGGCGGCGCCGGCTTCGACGAGTTCCGGGTGAGCGAGATCGGCTTCAACGACAGGATCACCGACTTCACCAGCGGCGTGGACAGGATCCGGCTGTCGGAGATCGACGCGAACAGCGGCGTCGCCGGCAACCAGGCCTTCACCTGGATCGGCACCGGAGCCTTCACCGGCGCCGCCGGCCAGCTGAGGACCTACAGCCAGGGCGGCGAGAATTATCTCGCCGGCGACGTGAACGGCGACGGCCTCGCGGACTTCACGATCAACACCGGGGCCGGCGCCCCGGTGGTCGGCGACATCTTCCTCTAGGGAAGAGGCTATCGAGCGAAGGGAGGGCCTGCCGGGATACGGCGGGCCCTTTCCTTCGGCTCGTGGCAAATCCCCTCCCTGGAAGGGAGGGGTTAGGGGTGGGTCGCCGAAGGCGGTCGAAACTTCGAGTCAGTCTCGCTCGCTCGCCTACCCACCCCCGGCCCCTCCCTTCCAGGGAGGGGAGAACCGGCGTGGCGGATCGGCAACGGCCGAGCGATTAACGGCGGCGGCGCGCAATTTTCGATAGCGGGACAGGCGCGTAGCTGGGATTGCTCGCCCGATGGGGGACTGGACCGCGATCGTGCTGGCCGGACGGAGGCCGGGGGAGGACGGGTTCGCGGCGGCGCACGGCGTTGCGGCGAAGGCGCTGATCCGCGCCGGCGGCGAACCGATGCTCGGCCGGGTGGCGCGGACCCTGCTCGACTCGCCCTCGATCGGCCGGATCGTCGTCCTCGCCCAGGAGGCGGAGTCTCTGCTGACCGGCGATCTGCAGTGGATGGCCGCCGAGCCCAGGATCAGGGCCGCCCGGTCGGGAGACGGAATCTCGGCCAGCGTCGCCCAGGTCGCCGGGACGCAGGCGGCGCCCTACCCCGTCCTGGTCACCACCGCCGACCACGCCTTGCTTCAGCCCGACATGGTGGAATCGTTTATCGCCGGGGCGGCCGGAGTCGACGTCGCCTTCGCGATGGTGGAGCGACGGGTCGTCGAGAAGGCCCATCCGGACACGAAGCGGACCTGGCTCAAGGCGGCGGACGGCCATTTCAGCGGCGCCAACCTGTTCGCCCTGCTGACGCCCGAATCGATCCGGGGAACCGACTTCTGGGCCCGCGCCGAGAAGGATCGAAAGCGCACCCTGAAGCTGCTCAGCTTCCTGGGGCTCGGGATCTTCCTGCGCGCCGTCACCCGGACCATCTCGCTCGAAGCCGCGGCCGAGCGCGTCGGACGCAAGGCGGGCTTCCGGCTGAAGCCGGTGCTTCTTCCCTTCGCGGAAGCGGCGATCGACGTCGACAAGCAGTCCGACCTCGATCTGGCCGAGCGGATCCTGGCTGCGCGGGCTGGATAGAGGGGAAGCCGGTTGTCCCGTCATTCCGCTGGAGGCCGGGAGCTTGCACAACCCTGGCGAAGCGCGCGGAGGCAATGCCCCTCCCCTTCAGGGGAGGGGTTGGGGTGGGGAATGTGGGGGAGAATGTTCGCTGACGTCCGGGAGGCGAGCAGACAACCCCCACCCCAACCCCTCCCCTGAAGGGGAGGGGCTGACACCCGCCCTACCAGCCGCCCCCTCCGCCGCCGCCGCCGCCGCCCCCGGACGATCCCCCGCCTCCTGAGCCGCCGCTCGACCCGGGCGCGGTGGAGGCTGACGAGATAGTGCTCGCAAGCGAGCCGCCGACGCTGTCCGCGAAGTCGCCGGGGTCGTTCCACGGGTCCGAATTTCCCGAATACCAGCCCATGGAGTGGGCCTGGCCGGAGGCCGCGGCCGAGGCGAGGACCGAGGTGAAGCTCGAAGCCCAGTCGTTCTCGACCTTGAGGGCGATCGCATAAGGCAGATAGCGCTCGAACAATTCGGGAGTCTTTTCGGGCGGATGAAGCGTCTGGAGCCGCTCCTCCTCGGCGACCGAGAGATAGTGGCGGAAGCCCGCGATCCGGTCGAGGACGGCCCGGCCTTGCCGGGTCGGGGCGGCCATCCAGCTGAAGGCGGTGAGAACGACCGGCAAAGCCAGGAGCGGGAGCGCCAGCGGGATGAGGCGCATGCCCTCGCCGTAAGCGAAGATGCTCTCCACCGAATTGCCGATGGTCACGGCTCCGGCGACGAGCCCGATCACGCCCAGCAAGGCGGCGGAAATCTTAGCGGACATCGCCCCCGCCCCGTACCGGCCGCTGGAAAGGTAATAGAGTCCGAGAGCGGCGGCCGGGAGGAGCAGAGCGGCCATCGCGGCCAGAAGATCGGTCTGTCCATAATCGCCGGGCGACGAGAGAAGTGAGACTGCGGCCGGAAGAGCGAGGGCGCCGACCATCAGGGCCAGGCCGCGCACCGCCCAGACCCGGTTGCGGACGAAGAGCCGGCCTTCGTAATTTCGCTTCAGCCCGGCCTCGAGCGCATCCTTGGCGCCGCTGAAGGTGGCGTGGTTCGTCTGCTCCATCAGGATCGAGTCGCCCCCCGCGAAGAGGCGGGAGAGCATCGAGGCCTCCGGCTCCGCGGGCGTGGTCCGGCCGGGAGTCTTGTCGATCCTCGTCTTGTCGCGCCGGAAGAAGCCGCCCTCCTCCTCGGTGAGCCGGATATGGCCGCCGACCCCGAGCTCCACCAAAGCGGCGGCGAAGGCGCGGCTGTCGGCGCCCATCTTCGTGACGTAGCGCATCGCCGCGGCGGAGAGGCCGTCGGGCGGGCTGAAGATCGGAACGATGGTGCCGGGCTTGGGATCGCGGCCGGCCCGGCGCCAGGCGTGGATATAATAAGCGAGCAGCCCGAGGAGCGCGAGCGCGCCCGCGGCCATCGGCCCGCTCTGCTGAAGCCAGAGCCCGGCGGCCGAGGGCTTCGGCGGAGCGGCCACCACGCCCTTGGGCCAGGAGACGGCGATCGTCAGGCCTTCCTCCGGCCCGAGCGGCGCGGTGGTCCGGAACCCGATCTCTCCGGGAAGCTCGGAGACCACCTGCGCGTTCGCGGCCTTGGAGCCTTGCGGGCCGGTGTAGAAGGCGCGCCGGCCGAACGCGACCGGCTGAGGAAGACGGACCCGGGCCTCGGCCACGTCGATCGGGAATATCCAGCCGTTTCCGGTGGCATTCCAGTAGAGTTCGTCATGGTCGTTGAAGAAGCCGAGCTGGCGGGTGGTCCGGTATCGGATCGCGTAGACATGCTCGCCCGGCGGCACGTGAGTGTCGGCGGAACCCACGTAGACCCGGACTCCATTGCCCTGGCGCTCCGAATGCCAGGGTTCGTCCGCGCCGTCGCGCTTCACGCTCACGACGTCGAAACCGACCCTCACCTGAGCTCCGGTCCGGCCCGTGTAGCGGGTCGGGAAATCCCGGTAGATGCCATGGTCGATCCGGACCCCTTCCGAGCGGACCCGGATCGTCTCGGTGACGTCGAGGCTGCCGTCGGCCTGGACGAAGACGTCGCTCAGATAATGGAGGATCCGCTCCTCGGCCGAGGCGGCCGCCGGCCACAGCAAGGCCAGCGCCGCCAGCAGCGGCAGCAGGAGGCGCGGCATCAGCGGGCCCGGCCGAAGGCGACGCCGGGCGCCGCCTGGATCAACCGATAATGGGGACGGGCTTCGGCTCGCGCCCGGTGCGGCGCGATGCGCTGAAATACTGAATCAGCGCCGCGACGATGGCGGCCATACCCGCCTTCGAGGCCGTCATGCTGGAGCCGGAGGTCAGCCGCCGACACCGGAATGGGCAGAGTTACCACCCCCTTGCGCCAGGCGACGGAAACGCTCAGCCCCTGGTCAGGCCCCAAGCCCGCGGTCGTGCGAAAGAAGATCTCGCCGGGAGCTTCGGACAGGATCCGCGCGTTCCGGGCGCTCGAACCCATC